>JAAYGB010000007.1 GCA_012727955.1 Bacillota bacterium | reverse complement strand
CTCTCCGTGAATCTTTGAGTTGAACCTTAACACAAGCTGTGCTGACATACTGCTTAGTTTTCAAGGATCAAGATTCGACAAACAACTTGGCCAACACACAGTATTTTATCACGTTCTGGTCCTCACTGCAAGGGTTCAAGGAGGAAAGGCATCGATCCATCGGTGGCTCCCGAGTGTCCCTCAATCAGCAAAGGTTGGAGCTGCTCTAGTTCCCGTTGTGTGGGGCGCCAATTTAAATAGACATTGGGTACGTCACCAACTATAATCTGCTCAACCACCGGAACTTTGCTGGACACCGGAACGGTGGTGGACATAAAGGGTACGATTACTTGGATCTTGACATTGACATTAAGGTACATTGTATACAGAGTCTGGTTGATTCCCTTCTCCCGAAATTCCATTTCAGGAGAAGTGTCTACAGAGCCTACGGGAACGATACGAACGGGAATGCGGGGGCCTCGAGCTGCGAGAAACTCAAGGCCCGTCACCGTACCCAAGGGAATACCTAACTCTTCAGCTCTGATGGTATTCAAAGCATCCTGGATCTGCTTGGTCATGTCGGAACTGATTCGATTAATTTCTCCCCATTCAAAGCTGATCCCAACAATCCGGTTGGAGATATCTCGCTGCAGCAAAATCAAGTTGCTGGAGTCGATATTGTTGGCCATAATCGTTTGCACTGCTAGGTTAATGGAGCGGGTGGCGATATTGACTGCCCGCTGCTTGGCCCATCCCTCAATGGAGGGTCGCATCCGCAGATCCACATACCAGGCCCCAATTGTGGACAGGGTCACGACTAAGAACAGGAGTAAACTAAGGAACATGCGCACATGACTCATCCGTTGTTCTCGATTCGCTGGTCTCAGCCCAGGCCTAACCGGATTCCACTTCCCCATCTTGGCACACCACCCGTCCCCTACATCCTATGCCCATGGGGAGTACAAATTGCCTATCCCACCAGGATTTTAGCAAATCTTCGTTTGCCCACCTGAATCACCATACCCTCCACAGGTTTGACCTGCAAGTTCTCATCGGTGATCACTTGCCCATCCAGTTTGACTCCACCCTGCCGAATCATCCGGCGACCCTCACTGTTTGAGGGGACCAAACCAGCCCCAGAGAGCAGACCCACGATCCAGATCTGTCCATCGGTGAGCATGTCATCTGTGACCGTAAATTCGGGAATATCCTCGGGCAGCTCCCGTTGCCGAAAGACCCGGTCAAACTCTACTTCGGCGGCTGCCGCTGCTTCTTCTCCGTGGAACCGGGCAACGATCAGCCGAGCGAGCCGGCGCTTGACATCCCGGGGATGGAGGCTGTTGTCCTCAAGGCCCCTTTGGATCTGAGCCACTTCCTCCATCGGCAGCGTGGTGACCAGCTCAAAATAGGTGATCATCAACTCGTCGGGCAGGGACATCACCTGGCCGTACATTTCCGCCGGTGTCTCGTTGATACCGATGTAGTTGCCCAAGCTCTTACTCATTTTCTCATTGCCATCGGTACCCAGGAGAATTGGACTGCAGACACCCACCTGAGGCTCCCGTCCGAGACTGCGCTGGATATCTCTGCCCACCAGGATGTTGAACTTCTGGTCGATTCCTCCCAACTCGATATCCGCGTCAATGGCATAGGAATCGTACCCCTGCATCAGAGGATACATCAGTTCATGGAGACTAATGGGGGTCTGACTCTGATAGCGATTGGCAAAGTCCTCTCTCTCCAGCATGCGGGCCAGGGTCATTTGGGACATTAGCTTCACAACATCCTGAAAACCCATCTTGCTGAACCAATCGCCGTTATACACAATCTCGGTCTTCTCCGGATCCAAGACTTTGAACACCTGTTCCTGATAGGTCCGGCAGTTTGCCAATACCTCTTCATGGCTCAGCTGGGGTCGAGCCTGATTACGTCCCGTGGGATCCCCCACCGTGGCGGTGTAATCTCCAATGATCAGCACCGCTTGATGTCCCAGTTCCTGAAACTGACGTAATTTCAGAACGGGGATCAAATGACCCAAGTGCAGGTCAGTCCCTGTGGGGTCAACTCCCAACTTGACCCGTAGAGGCTTTCCCGTACTGCGGGCCTTTTTCAGTTTAGCCACCAACTCTTCTTCTGGAAAGATCTCCTCCGTACCCCGCTTAATCAGAGCTAATTCCTCTGACAAGGGAAGTTCTCCCAATCTCATAGCATCATCCCTCTTTCTTGGCAAATGAAGCTCACTGACCTAAAACTGAAAGGAGCCTTCCATTCCCCGGTAGGGACGGAAGGCTCCGCGGTACCACCCTAATTGAGCAACTGATCTCGTTGCTCCCCTCGATTCAAGGATTAACGCTCCCCCACGGCCTTCCCTACTATATCCCGCCATGGCGGCATCTTCAGGAGGCAGCTCCAAGGTGTATTTCACCGGGTCCTGCACCGATTTGCACCAACCATCGGCTCTCTACAGCAGGGTTGCCGATTACTTCTCCTTGTCATCGCTTGTCATCTAATCTCATCGCTACATTCTTTGCTGACTCTAGTTGACACCGATTATAGCACGTAAATTCCCTCTTGACAATCCTTTGACAATCCTAGTTTGCCCTGGACTTTACCCTACTAGATGTCACCATCGAGATACCAGTAAAAGCCTTCAGGCAAGCCGCCGGTTTCGCCTGAGTTCGGTGGCGAAGGATCGGGCTCTGCCTCTTCTTCTGGATCGGTCAAGAAGGACTCCGGCTCATCCAGGATCTTGGGCGGTCTCTGAGTCGAACCCCCATTAAGAAGTCGATCCCACAGACCCTTGAGCAAGTCTGTGGCCCGCTCCAATCCCGTGGACATCCGGGGTGACTCCTCTGTGGGCTCCGTTCCCTTGATAAAGATCTCGTATCTCAACTCATCTTCGGGAATTCCGGCATTGGCCTTTGCCAACAGCCCCGTCTTGGTATCGATGAGAATACCCTCAACAATTCCATCGGGCTTGGTGAAATTGGTAATGGGTCGACCCTGCATCACCTTGCGCATATAGTCTCCCCAAATGGCCGCAGCATTCCAGCTGCCATACCTTACCCCGTTATACACCATTTCCTCGGACTGGCGGTCATTACCCAGCCAGATCGCGGTGGATAGTTCCGGAGTATACCCCACAAACCAACCATTGGTATAGTCCTGAGAGGTACCGGTCTTACCGGCGGCCGGTCGACCGATGTTGGCGGACTTAGCGGTTCCCCGCTCAATCACGCCTCGCAATAGGTCCGTCATCATGTAGGCTACTTCTTCGTCCAAGACTACGGACTTTCTCGGTCGCGCCTCCTCCAAGACAGTACCATCGGCCTCCGTTACCTTCGCAATAGCATAGGGCTCCACCCGAATTCCCTGGTTAGCCAGTACCCCAAAGGCTGAGGCCATTTCCAAGGGAGTTACCCCCCGGGTTAATCCTCCCAAAGCCATTTGCGACAACCCTCGGTCATTGTGCTCCCCAGAATGAACCAAAGTAGAAATTCCCATTTTCTCAGCCATGTCCATTACAGGCTTAACCCCGACTTGCTCCAGGACCTTGACGGCAATCACGTTGATGGATAACTCCACGGCTTCCCGCAGTGTCATCGCCCCGCGATAATCGTTATGATAATTTCGCACATTCCACACCCTACCATTGGGTAAGGTGTACTGCAGGGGCTCGTCAACGATGATGGTGGCGGGAGTCCAGCCCTGTTGTAAGGCTACGATATATAAGAAGGGCTTGATCGCGGAACCGGGCTGCCGCACAGCATACACGGCCCGGTTAAATTTGTCACCCTTGTCACCGCGACCTCCCACCATGGCCTTGATCTCACCGGTCCGGGGATCAACGGACACCAACGCGGCCTGGGGTTGAGTGATCCCATTACTATCCTTTTCACCCTTGGGCAAGCTCGAGAGCAGGGTCTGTTCGGCAGTCCGCTGCATCTCTCGATCCAAAGTGGTATAGATCCGCAGTCCACCGGCCAATACCTTTTCTTCGCCGTAACGCTCAATCAACTCGGCAATCACGTACTCAATGAAATATGAGGCAATTTCTTCCCGTGGTTGCGATCTGACCACTTCAATGGGAGTATCCCTGGCGGTGCGATACTCGCTTTCCGTGATGTACCCCAATTCAAACATCCGGTACAAGACGGTATCCCGGCGCCGCTTGGCAGCATCCATGTCGATAAAGGGCGAAAAGTATCCCGGTCCGTTGGTAACTCCCACAATCATGGCTGCTTCCGGCAAATTCAGCTCCCACACATGCTTACCGAAATAGGTTTCCGCGGCGGCTTCCACCCCGTAAGCACCGTGACCGAAGTAAATCTCGTTCAAGTATTTTTCCAAAATCTCGTCCTTGGAGTACTTCCGTTCAATCTGAATTGCCCACAACAGTTCCTGCACCTTTCTTGACCACTTCTGTTCGTGGGTGAAAAAGGCATTCTTAGCCAACTGTTGGGTGATGGTACTACCACCGGCAACTATTCTTCTACTCTTGATATCAGCAATCAGGGAGCCCATGATGCGAATGAGATCGAATCCGTGGTGCTGGTAGAACCTGTGATCTTCAATGGCCACTGCCGCGTGGCGTACATGGGCCGGAATCTGATCTATCGTTACCGGAACTCGGTTTTGTTTCCAGAGCCGAGTCAACACTTCTCCGTTGGCATCGTAAATATAAGTGGTCAACATCGGGTCAAAGGTAATATCATCAAGGCTAGGCGTGGATCGCAAAAAAGCAGCGATCGCCCCAAGGGTAGCGCCAAAGAGGACGAAACCCACGAAAACTAAAGAATATACTACCCAACGTCGACGCTTGCGGCTCTTCGCCAAATTGTCTCCCCCTCTCCACAAAGTCGTAGTTCACCGGGCCAGAGGCCCTGGTAAACCTATTTCCAGATATATTTCCGTTCTTACTGGCCTAGTTCCTGTCTAGTAGGTGGGGAAACATATATCCTTCCTTGGCAAACCCAACCCTGTCTGGATAATCCTTACTATTACCGAGCCAGCTCAACAATAGTCACCCCGTCGCCTCCCTCGGCCGGTGGTGCATAGTAATGGGCTTGAACCAGCTCATAACGTTCCAGCAGCTCGTTAATGGCACTGCGCAAAGCACCGGTACCCTTCCCGTGAATGATCCGACACTTACTAATCCCGGCCATAACTAGATCATCGAGGTACTTGTCCGTTCTGGCCAAGGCCTCCTCCACCGTCGCGCCCCGCAGATCCAGTTCCGTTGAGGCAACCTGAGTCTTGCTGCTGCGAAAACGAGCCAATCCGCTCTGGGGACTTGTCTTCCGGGGCTGGCTGGTGGTGCTGCTGGCTTCCACCTGCAGGTCTGCCGCCGGCACCGATACCTTCATTGGTCCAACCTGAACCAGTACCGTACCATCGCCGCCAACCTCCAGGACTTCTCCCCTTTGGCGCAGAGACTTAATCCACACTCCGCACCCGGCAGTGAGGGCTGCCGACGGTTGGGAAGAAACAGCGCGCCTTTGAGCCGGCTGCTTTTCAGCAGTGCGAAACTCTTGTCTCGCCTCAGTTAAGATGTCTCGGATGGCCTTGGCCTCCTGGACATCATCCGCCTTGGAATCCCCTTGGGAGCTCACCAATTTACGCAGTCGTCCCAGGGATTCATCGGCTAGGGTCTTGGCCTCCTGCAGAATCCGCTCTGCCTCGGCCTTGGCCTGGGCCAGAATCTCATCCCTTTCTTCCCTGACCTGGGCCAACTTCGCTTCATAGGTGTTTTTTAGTTCCTCCATCTCCCGCCGATACTGCTCGGCCAGGGCCCGATCCTCCTGGGATTGCCGGCGGTTCTGCTCCAATCCAATGATCAGATCCTCCACCTGGAGCTGCTCTCCAGTCATGAAGGCCTTGGCCAATTGGATAATCTCTTCCGATAGTCCCAATCGCTTCGAGATGGCAAAGGCATTGCTGCGACCGGGCACCCCGATTAACAGGCGATAGGTGGGGCGCAGGGTCTCCACATCAAACTCCACCGACGCGTTGACCAATCCCTCGGTGGTATGGGCGAAGGTCTTGAGTTCGCTGTAGTGGGTGGTGGCTATGGTCCGCACCCTTTTCTCGTTTAGTGTGGCCAAAATGGCCATTGCCAGGCAGGCACCCTCCGTGGGATCGGTTCCCGCCCCCAGCTCATCGAGAAGCACCAGGGAGTTTTGGGTGACGGACTTCATAATCCCCACGATATTGGTCATATGGGAGGAAAAGGTACTCAGACTCTGTTCGATGCTCTGCTCGTCACCGATATCGGCATACACCCCGTCAAAAACCGCCAATATGGTACCATCGGAGGCAGGAACATGCAGACCTGCCTGGGCCATGAGGGTGAGTAACCCAACGGTCTTGAGGGCCACGGTTTTTCCACCGGTGTTCGGACCGGTAATTACCAAAATGTTATCCCTACCTCGCCCTAAGGACAGGTCCAAGGGGACTACGTCTTTGCCCAGCAGGGGATGTCTACCCCGAAGAATATTGATTTCACCCCGAGAGTTGAGCTCAGGGCGAGTCGCCCGCAGGGCATGGGCAAACCTAGCCTTGGCGATAATAAAATCCACTCTCCCTGCCAACTCGAGGCTGTAGACAATGGCTTTAGCCTGCTCGCTGACTAATGCAGTGAGCTGCTGCAAAATCCTATGAATTTCCTCCCGTTCCTCAGCCTCCAGCTGCCTAATCCGATTGTTAAGTTCAACCACCGGAGCCGGTTCCACAAACAACGTAGCACCGGTACCGGACTGATCATGCACGATCCCCGGCAGGGCACTTCTCTGGTCAGCCCGGATGGGGACTACGTACCGCCCATTGCGCAGGGTAACGATGTTGTCTTGAAGGATCCTTTGGTAAGAGGGATTGTGCAGAATTGAGTCAAGCTTTTCCTTCACCCGGTTTTGGCAAGTGCGAATTTGGCTGCGAATGCGAGCCAACTCCTTGCTGGCCCGATCGACCACTTCCCCTTCTTCGTTAATACACCACTGAATTCGCTTTTCCACATCGACAAAGGTCTCCATGGAGGTACCCAGACTGTGCAAAAGGGGCTGGTGCTCTGCCTTATCCCGCAGAAAGTCAGCCAACCGACGGATCCCATAGAGACAATTATTGACCCGCAATAATTCCTCGGGGTTAAGGGTCGAACCAACTTCCGCCTTCCGCACTTCAGCGGTGATATCCGACAATCCCCCCAGGGGAACTGCAGGTTCCCGGTTCAGAAGGTCCACAGCCTGTGCCGTCTCCTCCTGCCACCTTTCAACGGTCTCCAGGGAAGCCGATGGCTCCAACCAGCGAACCCGTTCAGCCCCCAGGCTGAAGGAGGTGTACTCGGCTAACATCGACCTAATCTTGTGGTATTCCAGCACTCGCAGAGTGCGCGGATTCATATTTCCACCCTCCCAGCTGTGGTTACAGCAAAAAAGAAGCACCAACAGGCAGTGCTTCTCATTCTATCCCTTTAATGGCAACCTCGGGTTGCAGAACAGCTTTCTTCACTGTGATGGAGTTCTCCTGCCTATTGTCCCGGAGCAGATTGTTCCGTATCTATCTTCCCGCTGTTTCCGCAAAGTAGCGTTCCAATCCATAGTAGATCCCTCGGGCCACTTTCTCCTTGTATTGCGGCGATGCCAGCAACGCGGCCTCCTGTTTATTACTCAAGAACCCAACTTCCACTAGAGCTGCTGGCATATTAGTATTCCTCAGAACGTAGAAATTGCCGTATTTCACTCCCAAATCGGAAAATCCAGTCTGGGCAACTACATCCCTCTGCAGATATCGGGCCAGTCCCTGGCCGGAGTTAGTATAATGGTAGGTTTCCACACCTCGGACCCTGGGATTATCATTCCAGTTGGCATGAATACTGATAAACACATCGGCACCCGTGGCGTTGGCGGTCCGGGCTCTGGCGGTAAGCTGTCCCGTGGACGCTGCAAGCCCAGGGTCATAGTCGCCGGTGCGAGTCATTACTACTCTGGCTCCTGCCTGTTCTAGCATGGCCTTGACGTTATAGGCAATATCCAAAACTATATCCTTTTCAGGTTCCGGTCCAATTCCGACGGTTCCAGGATTACCACCGCCGTGACCGGGATCGATGACGATGGTCTTGCCGGCAACACTACCTGAAGTAATGGACCCAGGCGCACTAAGCTCGGCGCTGGGTGCTTGCCGAGCCGAGGAATCATCTTCAGAATTTCCCAAGATTCCTCCCGTAAAGAAGTACAGAGCCACCATCAAGAGTGAGGCTAAGGCACTGGACCGCAAATATATACCCCCGCGTCTGCGAAACAAACCCACGAGCATCTCCTCCGATTATTGCTGCGACTAAGGCTGCATATCCTGATAAATATATAAACATAAAACCAAGATCAAAGATAGGGCTATGTGCCTTATTCGAAATCCCTGGTATCGAAACCTTCCGACAATTCATGGTAGAGGAGATGCCCAAGGGGCACTGGGAAGCTCCTATAGTGGTTCGAAGGACCCTTGGTAAGACCCCTCCCGGTGATTCTTCGGCGGCCGCTGCCACCGGGGAAATTCCTCGGGAAAAAGGGCCTCCAGCTCAGGATATACCTGGGGAACCACCTTCAGCACTCGCTGCGCCACATAGGATTCCTCCAGGGCCACATAGGTAAATTCCGTAGGTATAATCTCCAAGGCGACCACAAAAATACAGGTAAACAAAAAGCCCTTGGCCAAACCGAACACTAGTCCCCCCAAGCGATCAACGATGGCAATGGGGGTAAAATGAACAATTCGACTAAGGAGCCGCCCGGCAATTCCCGCGACTAAAGCAACGCCTAACGCGATGAGAACAAAGGCAATGCCATTGGCCAGCGCCGGCGGAAACCCTGCAGCCATGATTAGATATGCTCCACCGTCTTGGTAGTATTTATAAGCAAGAAAGATCGCAATAATCAGGCCGAAAACCTCGGTGATCTCCCGAACTAATCCCCGAATCAGGCTACCGACAACAGTGAAGATCATCACACATCCGATGACAACATCTACCCAGTTCATGCTACCCTTCTCCTTCAACCCAACGCCCTGAACAATCCTAATCTAATTCCGACAACAGCTCTTCCAACTCAAACTTTTCCTGCATCAATTTCTGCACTTCATCGGCCAAGTAGATACTGGTCAAGATCGCTATCTTATGATTGGACAAGTTAGGATAGGTTCTTGCCAGTTGTCGCATTCTGGTATCGACCATTCTGCCCAGACCTTCAATATAATCCTTCGAACCTTCTCCCCGGATAACGTATTCTTCACCCATGATGGAAATCCGAGCCCTGGCCAGGTTATCTTTGGCTGGTTTGTCCACGGCAAAGCCCTCCCAGAAAGTTACGTAGCTATGGAAAGTTTCTGTACTCACTGCAAAGAATCCTCTTGAGGGAAAGGAAAGGTCGGTGGCATCATACCACCGACCAATCCAAACTGCAATCCCCCAAAGGTGCCATCCTATCGCCGGATTTGCACCGACAATTCCGTGGCCAACCGCTCCTCCAACTTCTCCAGTATCCCTTGGATTTCCTCATCCCGCAGAGTGCGGTCTGGGGCCTGGAAGATCAGTGAATAGGCCAGACTGCGATAGTTCTCTGGGATTTGCTCTCCTTCATACACATCAAAGAGCGCAAACTCAGTAATCAAACCGCCGCCACAGGCGATAATCAAATCCTGAACCTGGGTTGCGTCCACCGTTACGGGAACCAACAGGGCAATATCTCTGGCTACGGCAGGATAGCGGGGAATGGACTTAACTTTATCCAGAGGCTTGACCGCAGCCTGCAAGAGATCTAGGTACAGCTCTGCCACCACGACTCTCTGGTCTAGAGAATACTCCTCGACGACGGTGGGGTGTACCTCACCAATCATCCCCAGCTCCTTGCCAGCGCAAAGGATGGTGGCGCTTCGGCCGGGATGGAGACCATCATGCTGGGATTGGCGAAACTCCAACTCAATCCCAAACTCCAAGGCCAGGGCTTCCAGGACTCCCTTGAGATCAAATACATCGACCTCGTGATCGGGACGACCCCATTGGGTCGTAGGCCACTGACCGGTCATCGCTATTGCCAGCTTCCAACGTTCCTCGGGATGATCGGACAGGGGCAGCTCCTTGGCCTCATAGACCGGTCCCAACTCAAAGAGGTGTACATTGTCCTGCTGCCGGGCAACGTTGCGGGCAACGGCTTCCAAGAGCTGAGGCAGCACCCGAATCCGCATGGCGCTCCACTCTTCAGTCAAGGGATTGTTGATAGTGATCATCGGCTGCCAGGGAATTCCCATCTTAGTTAACGCCTTGGGAGACCAGAAGGTGTAGGACATCGCCTCGTTGAGTCCAAAACCAACTAGCAGCTCCCGGATCCCATCCCGAAAAACCATGGTGGCATTCTTACCGCCGCGACTGCGACCGGTGGAGGGCAGAGTTGCTGGAATCTTGTCATAGCCATACAACCGCGCAATTTCCTCAACTAGATCCGCTTCCCGCCGCAGATCGCCCCGGAAGGTGGGAATGGTCACCAACAGAGTATCCCCCTGGAGCTCGGTCTCCAGCTGCAGACTGGCTAGGTACTGAGCGCACTCATCGGCAGGTATCTCAACACCCAACAGCCTTTTGACCTCGGTGGTCCTGAACTTGATCTGCCAAGGCTGCACCGGCTCTGGGTAGACATCGATGATACCCTTGGCTGCCTTGCCGCCGGCCAGTTGGAGAATCAGGTCAGTAGCCCGCTCCAAGGCCGGTATCGTGTTGTTGGGGTCCAACCCCTTCTCAAAGCGGCTGGAGGACTCAGAACTGAGACCCAAAGCCCGTGATGTCCGGCGAATGGCCGGCCCATTGAAATTGGCTGCTTCCAACAGGATATTGACGGTGTTTTCACTGACTTCCACACTTTCGGCACCCATAATTCCCGCTACAACCTGGGGCCTGGCGCCATCGGCAATGACCAGCATATCCTCGGTCAGAGTTCTCGTTACTCCGTCCAGGGTCACGATCTCTTCCTGGGGCTTCGCCCTGCGCACCACAATCCGGTTTTCCGCCAACAGATCGTAGTCGAAGGCGTGCATAGGCTGTCCCATTTCCAGCATCACGAAATTGGTGATATCAACGATATTATTAATTGGTCGCATTCCCGCGGCCAACAGCCGCCGCTGCAGCCACAGGGGAGACTCACCGACAGTGACGCCGGTGATCACTCGACAACTATACCTGGGACACAGATCTGGCGCCTCTAGTGTCACCGAGGTCAGATTCTCAATGGGCTCCCCCTCTTCCTGTACCTGGGGCTGAGGTAACCGCAGCTCATTCCTGGTGATGGCGGCAACCTCCCGGGCGATCCCAATTACGCTTTGATTGTCCGGTCGATTGGGGTAAATCTCCAATTCCAAGACGGAATCATCAAGCCCCAGGGCTTGGACTATCGGTATCCCCAGGGGCGTATCCTCGGGCAAGACCATAATCCCATCATGGCCGTCACCCAGGCCTAACTCCCGCTCAGAACAAATCATCCCATTGGAGTCAACGCCCCGCAGCTTCGCGGGCTTGATTGCAAATCCTCCCGGCAACACCGCTCCAACTTCAGCCAAGGGAACCCTCTGCCCGGCAGCCACATTGGGAGCACCGCAAACCACCGTTAAGGTGCTGTCACCATCGTATACCTGGCACACCCGCAAACGATCGGCATTGGGATGGGGCTCCACTGCCTTGACCTCTGCGGTAACAACACCGGTAAGATCCGGTGCTAGATCTTCGATTCCGTCGACTTCCGATCCGGACATTGTCAAGGCATCGGACAATTCCTGAGGGGTCATCGTAAAATCTACATAGTCCTGCAACCACTTATATGATACTCGCATCTCTTCGGTCACCTCCCGTGAAACTGCCGCAGGAACCGCAAGTCGTTCTCATATAGCCAGCGGATATCTTCAATCCCGTAGCGAGTCATCGCAAACCGCTCAACCCCAAGACCAAAGGCAAATCCGGTGACTTCGTCGGGATCATAACCAACCATTTCAAACACCTTGGGATGCACCATTCCGCAGCCCAACACCTCTAGCCAACCACTCCCTTTGCAGACCCGACATCCCGTGCCTTCACAAACCACACAGGCGACATCCATTTCCGCGCTGGGTTCGGTAAAGGGGAAGAAGCTGGGACGGAATCTCACTTTGCGATCACCGTACAGTACCCGAGATAACTCCATCAGCGTTCCCTTCAAATCGCCTAGGGTAACCCCCTTGTCCACCACCAAACCCTCTACCTGGTGGAACATTGGGGTATGAGTGGCATCGGAATCCCGGCGATAGACCTTCCCCGGGCAAATGATTCGAACCGGTGGCGCCTGCTTTTCCATCACTCGGACCTGAACCGGCGAAGTTTGTGACCGCAGCAAAAATCCCCCATCAAGATAGAAGGTGTCTTGCATGTCCCGGGCCGGGTGATCGGGGGGCACGTTGAGAGCCTCGAAGTTGTAATAATCCGTCTCGACTTCAGGACCTTCTACGACTTCAAACCCCATACTGACAAAAACCCGCTCCAATTCCGCGAGAATCAGGTTGACGGGATGGACAGTGCCTCGCTGCGGTCGCCTACCGGGCAAGGTCAAATCCAAGGTCTCCGCTGACAACCGTCGGGTCAATTCCGCTTCCGCCAGAATTTCCCCCCGCTCCGCCAGCGCCCTTTCTACTTCTTCCCTCACCTCGTTGACCAGCTTACCCATCACCGGTCGCTCCTCGGGGGACAGCTGACCCATTCCCCGCAAGATTTGGGTTAGTTCTCCCTTCTTACCGAGAAAGCGGACCCGAACGTCCTCTAATTCCCGCACACTATCAGCCTCTTGGCAGGCAGCCAAAGCCCGATCCCGGACTTGGATAACTTGCTCTTTCAAAACTCTCCCTCCTTAGACTCTATCGGCTAATCCTAGTTTTCCCAGACTAGCGCAACTAGCCGGTGCTTGTTCGCGGTTTATCTTAAGGAATAAAAAAGAACCTCCGTCCCAGTTAGGAACGAAGGTTATTCGCGGTACCATCCTATTTGACTGCCAAGGCAGCCCACTCTTCCAGGCGCTTGATCACAAAGATCGTTACGCCCTGCTTCTGTAACGGGAAGCCCCCGGAAAGGCCTACTGCCAGTTCAACCCTCAGCTCGGAAGTGAATTTCAGCCAAACCTCGCCTCGAATGGTTCCAGTCTATGCCATTCGTCCCTGTTAGGCAAGTCATCTGCCCTACTTGTCTTCGTCATCGCCTGTAAAACTTTGCTCAGTTGTATCCCTTGGTGGTGTCTACTGTCACGCTAGCCACTAGCAGCTTGTAATCCAATTACAGCCTAGAGTATCAGCCCACTGGCCACTGACGGAACTAGTTCAAAACTATCTCCCTGTATTTTTTGTACAGCAAATAGGCGGCTACCGAACCCGTCGCTTCAAACAGCTTCCAGAAAAACTCAGCGGTAAGATTCAAACAGGCCCACCCCTCTAGCAAATATTGTCTTTCGAGGGTCCTCCGCGCTGGCCCGGCCCTCCCGGACCTTCCAAGAACACACCAGTCAATTCTCGGAACTCGTTGTTTCGATTATAACACATTCTTTCGGGAAATGACAACCAACTCAAATCCATCTCCAATCTACCCTGCGAAAAAAGACTTTCTGGCTAAAGGTTAGGTAAAACTGACCATACCGTGGAAGACTAGCTGCTGAAGGACGAGAAAGGGGGGATATCATGCCCAATCGCGACCAACTGATGGCCGTAGGTCAAAGCTGCAGCGAGTACACTCCGACGCAGACCACCGACATTGAGGTTGCCTGCGACACATGCATTCACTGGAAAGGCGAAAAGGAGATGTGCGAGCTAGATATTTATCTCGAGCAATTGTTGAACCTGGATCAAACCTAACCCCTTGGTCGGCACAAGGCCGCGGCTCTGTGGATCAGCCCAGCACAGCGCTGGGCTGCAGACCTCTTACTGGGTTTTTATCTGTCGCTGTTTGGCAGCCTCAAAGAGCAGCACCGCAGCGGCCACGGCAGCATTGAGGGATTCGACATTGTGATGCAATGGGATCGATACCACAGCCTCAGCCCGATGGTTCAAGAGGGGACTGGGGCCCTTGGCTTCATTGCCGATCACAATCCCACAGGACCCGGTAAAATCCGAAGCGAAATAGGGAACCCTTCCTTGAGCATCGGCGACCACCAGGGAGCATCCCACCTGCTGCAGCTGCTCTAACAACTCTTCATACTCGATATCGTAGGCAATGGGAATCCGCCACAAAGACCCCATGGTGGAACGAAGCACTTTGCCGCTAAAAGGGTCTACGGTACCCTTGGTCATGACCACACCGGTACAACCGGCTCCCGCCGCAGTCCGTATCATTGTACCAAGGTTACCGGGATCCCGCACCTGATCTGCGATGAGTACCAAGGGATTGGGTCCCTCAAGGGCCTGGCGCAGGCTTCCTTCGGGAATTTTCGCTACGGCAACAACTCCCTGGGGAGTTTTCGTTTCCGAAAGGGCGGCGATAATCTCCCTGGGAACTTGGTACCACTGGACCTTGGGTCTGCTGGCCTTGAGCCGCTGAATAAACTCTTCGCCGCCGTCCGTTCCCACTAATTCTTCGGAAACAAACACCGTGTCCATCTCTGCCTGGGACAAGATCGCATCTTCCACCAAACGAGTTCCTTCCAAGAGGCAGCGTTGGGCCTGCAGTCGCCCCTTCTTCCGCAACAGCTTCTTAGCAGCCTTCACCTTCGGGTTATTCTCGCTTGTGATCACCTGCATCGGCGCAAAACTGTCACTCATCCTTGCCAGACTCCTTATGGCTAAAATGGAACAATCCCAGGTCAATACCTGGGAGTTGATCCAAGCTTAATGCAATTCTTACGCGCCCAATTGCTCTTTAGCAACATCAACCAAGCGCTTGAAAGCCTGCTCATCATTTACAGCCAAATCCGCCAACATCTTGCGGTTAACCTCAACTCCAGCCTGTTTCAGGCCACTGATGAAGCGACTGTAGGACAAGCCATTCATCCGGCTAGCCGCGTTGATTCGGGCGATCCACAGCTTGCGGAAATCACGCTTCTTCCTGCGCCGATGATCATAGGCATACTGCAGGGACTTCATCACCTGCTGATTGGCCGGTCGGAAGATCTTGCTCTTTCGCCCATAATATCCCTTAGCCAACTTCAATATCTTCTTATGACGTCTTCTTGTTACAGTTCCGCCCTTAACTCTGGCCATTATTCTTCAACCCCCTGAACCACATGAAAATTTACCAGTATGGTAATGCCCGCTTCAGCCGCTTGGCCTCACCTTGATGAACCAACTCGGCCTTACGTAACTGCCGCTTGCGCTTAGGACTCTTGTGGCCCAGCAGATGGCTACGGTTGGCACTGGGATTCTTCTTCAACTTACCTGTACCGGTGCGTCCCAGCCGCTTAGCTGCACCCTTGTGGGTTTTCATCTTTGCCATATCAACAACCCCCTATGACTAGTTCTGCTTGGGTGCCAAGATCATGATCATATTGCGGCCCTCAAGTTTTGGAGCCCTTTCGATGACAGCAACTTCCTTGACTAGTTCCGCCATTCTCTCCAACTGTTCCTTAGCCAAAGAGGCATGGACAATTTCCCTGCCGCGAAATCTGACCGTTACCTTGACCTTATCTCCATTTTTCAGGAACTTCTCGGCATTACGAGCTTTTACCTGAAAATCATGTTCATCGGTTTTGGGAGTCATCCGTACTTCCTTCACGGTGATGACTCGCTGTTTCTTACGAGCTTCCCTTTCCTTCTTAGCTTGCTCGTATTTATACTTACCGTAATCCATAATCCTGCACACAGGCGGCTTGGCGTTAGGAGCAACCTCTACCAAGTCGACTCCGCTTTCCGCAGCCAATCTGAGAGCATCCCGAGGAGCCATGATGCCCAGTTGTTGTCCATCGGCTCCAATCACCCGAACCTCTCGAGCCCGAATCTGGTTGTTAACCCGCAACTCCTTACTAATACCGTATCACCTCCGGTGATTTATACCCAAAGGCCGCTTCCGACCCATCGAGCACAACAGCAAGACAAACACAGAAATGGAGCGGGCAATATCCACCCGCTCCAGCACAGACACAACAATCCTGCTCAAAGTTACAGCAGCATTCTGGTTTCTGAGGCTAGAACCTTATCAGCAGCCTTAGCGCCATAAGGTGAGAAACGGGTAGTCTCTGCTTGTACAGCCATTTCCATATTCTTTAAGAACACAACTTATCTTACCACAAGCTTCTCCTATCGTCAACACTAACGCTGGAGATCATCGAAGGCTCCTACATGCTCTTATCGGCGATTTCCTGAGTGATGCGGTCGAGGAACTCCGAAACTCCAATGGCACCAAGGTCTCCCTTGCTTCGATCCCGCACGGAAACGGTTTCGGAATTCATCTCCCTTTCTCCTACCACCAGCATATAGGGAACCTTCTCCAATTGTGCGGCGCGAATCTTGTAGCCAACCTTTTCGTTGCGTTCATCGACTTCAACCCGAAGGCCGGCATCTATCAGTTTATCGGCCACGCCTTTTGCATAATCAACAAAATCGTCGCCCACAGGGATTATTTTCACCTGAACGGGACTGAGCCATACCGGGAAGGCACCGGCAAAATGCTCAATTAACATACCGACAAATCGTTCAACGGCTCCAAAAACCACTCGGTGGACCATTACCGGCCGATGTTCTTGACCGTCGCTGCCCACATAGGTGAGGTCAAAGCGTTCCGGCATCTGAAAATCCAACTGAATAGTGGCACACTGCCAGGTCCGACCCAGGGAATCCTCCAGGTGGAAGTCAATCTTCGGTCCGTAGAAGGCTCCATCACCTTCATTGATGGAATACTCCATTCCCCTGGCCTCCAAAGCCTTTCGGAGGGAGTCGGTGGCCAGTTCCCAGATTTCATCGGAGCCCATGGCATTTTCCGGTTTGGTGCTCAACTCCACGCTATAATTAAAGCCAAAGACCTGGTAGAACCGATCGATCAAATCGATTACCCCAGATACTTCGCTTTGAATTTGCTCTGGGAGCATGAAGATATGGGCATCGTCTTGATGGAAGCAGCGAACCCGCATCATCCCATGTAAGGTGCCGGACAATTCATGGCGATGGACCAGCCCCATCTCCGCCACCCGAAGGGGGAAATCCCGATAGCTGTGGGCCTTAGTTTTGTACCACAACATTGCCCCCGGGCAGTTCATCGGTTTGATGGCAAATTCCTGGTCGTCGATTTCGGTGAAGTACATGTTCTCCCGATAATGATCCCAATGGCCAGATTGGCGCCACAACTTCTCGTTCAGAATGATGGGAGTCTTGATTTCCACGTAACCGGCCTTGGCATGTTCCCGCCGCCAAAAGTCCTCTAGAGCCCTCCACAACGCCATTCCCTTGGGATGGAGGAAAGGGAATCCTGGGCCCACGTCGTGCATGCTGAACAAATCCAACTCCCGCCCTAACCTGCGATGGTCCCTCTTGGCAGCCTCTTCCAAGCGCCGCAGATGCTCTTCCAGCTCACTTTTTTTCCAGAAGGCGGTGCCGTAGATCCGCTGGAGCATCGGGTGACTGGAATCTCCTCGCCAATAGGCCCCAGCAACGTTGAGCAATTTGAAGGCCTTTATGCAGCCCGTGGATGGCACATGGGGACCAAGGCAAAGGTCGGTAAACTCTCCCTGGCTGTAGATACTGATGGAACCATCTTCAAGGTCCTCCACCAGTTCCACCTTAAACCGCTCACCGGCCTCCTGCCACTGGGCAAGGGCTTCATCCTTGGGAACCTCTCGCCGGGAAAAGGCTAGATCCTCCTTGATGATCTTGTTCATTTCAGCTTCAATCTTACCCAGATCCTCGGGAGAGAAGGGCTGATCTACCTCGAAATCATAGTAAAATCCATTATCAATGGCCGGTCCAATGGCCAACTTCGCCTCGGGATATAACCGTTTCACTGCTTGCGCCATTACGTGGGCGGTGCTGTGGCGCAAAATGTTGAGGCCTTCATCCGAGTCTTGTGTAATTATCTCAACCTGATCTCCATCCTTCACGGGGCGGGAAAGGTCCACTAGCTCACCGTTAATCCTGCCGGCAACGGCAGCCTTTGCCAACCGAGGACTAATCTTCTTGGCCAAGTCCAACACCGATTGCCCTGGTTCCAAGTCCATCTGGGTGCCGTCGGGCAATACTGCAGCAATCTTCTCGACTTGGTTCATCCTCTACACCTCCAATAGGTAACCTTCAGTGTTCAAAAACAAAAGAACCCTTTCATCCCCAGGGACGAAAAGGTTCGCGGTTCCACCCTAATTGACTAGAAGGAGGTTGTTGACAACCTCACCCTAATCCACTCACAGGACCGATAACGGGGTCTAGCCGGTGCTGTCTACTTGGGAACTGGACCCTTTCAACAGCCACTCCGGGGTGGTTTTCCAAAATCTCCGGGCTAGGAAGGCTTTCAGCCGCTGGCACTTCCCTCTCTGACAGCCGGTGGGACTTTGTACTCTTCCCCATCAACGCTTTCAGCGATGATTCGATTATACTGACTTTTATTATACGAGGCCTTGTCGCCAATAGTCAAGGGCGCTAGGTCAAAAATCCATCTACCTGGTCTTTAGGCCAACAGAGCTCTATCGTCAACGAAATCTGTCCCTCGCACCTTGTTAAACTGCTCCAATAGGTCGGGAACCTTCATCACCGTGCGCTTGGGACCGGAGATGTCGAGGATAATCTGTCCCTCATGCATCATGATGGTCCGACTGCCCACCCGCAGCGCCTGCTCCAGATTGTGGGTCACCATCAGTGCAGTGAGATTGGATTGCTTGATCAATTCCTCGGTGAGCTTCAAGATGTGAGTAGCCGTTTTGGGATCCAAGGCTGCCGTATGCTCGTCTAAGAGTAGGAGCTTAGGCTTAACTAGGACAGCCATCAACAAACTTAATGCTTGCCGCTGTCCCCCCGACAGCAATCCCACCTTATCATTTAAGCGGTTCTCCAGACCCAGGTCCAAGACCCGCAGCTTCTCCTGGAATAACTTTCGCTGCCGCTGATGCAGACCCCGCCGCAATCCCCGTTGAGTGCCCTTGGTGATGGCCAGGGACAAGTTCTCTTCGATGGTCATGTTGGCGGCAGTTCCTGCAGCCGGGTCCTGGAAGACCCGACCCAAGTAACAGGCCCGCCGATGCTCTGGACGATGGGTAATCTCCTCATCGTCGAGTATAATGTGCCCACAATCCACTGGGTAAACACCGGCAATAGCATTAAGCAGGGTTGACTTGCCTGCCCCGTTACTGCCAATAACGGTGACAAACTCTCCAGGCTTCAGGTGCAGGTTGACTCCATTGAGAGCTGCGATTTCCGAGGCGCCACGATTAAACCGCTTCACCAACCCCTTAACCTTCAGCATTTCCTGCACTCCCCTCTGCCATCCTAGCCAATTTGGTCTTGGACAAGATGTCCCGTAGGTTACTTCCAGACAAAGCTACTACCACTAAGAGGGCAGTAACCAATTTCAGGTCTGTAGGGGCTAACCCCACCCGTAGGGCGATAAAAATTACCAGGCGATAGACAATGGAGCCAATCACAGCACCTAAGGTAGCCGCATACACCGTCTGCGGTCGGATTAAGACTTCACCGATAATCACCGAAGCCAGACCGGAAACAATCATCCCCTGGCCTAGGTTAACATCGGCAAATCCCTGATAGGCGGCCACCAATCCACCGGACAGACCAACAAACCCATTGGCCAAAGTCAAGCCCAACAGCTTCATCGTATCGGTGCTGCCACCGAGGCTTCGCAACATCTGTTCATTATCCCCGGTGGCTCGCATCGCCAATCCCACTTGGGAATGCAAGAACCAATCCAAGGCCAGCTTGCCAATGAGGCAGAAAACAAAAAATACTAATACCGCGGCCCACCGGCGATCGATGCCCCAATCAACCACTAGGTCAAAAAGGTTGACTACCCGCAACAAAGGTACGTTGGGCCGGCCACCCATCACCCGCAGGTTAATGGAATACAGGGCTGTCATCGTCAAAATACCGGACAAGAGCCCTGAGATCCTAAGTCTTGTGTGCAACACTCCCGTGACGGCACCGGCGCCGGCACCGGCCAGCGCCGCCAAGCCTAGAGCCAGTGCAGGGTGCAATCCCCCCACCAGCCCGGCAGCCGCCACTGCCGCTCCCAAGGGAAAACTACCGTCAACGGTTAAGTCGGGAAAATCCAGGATGCGAAAGGTAATATATACACCTAGGCTCATTAGCCCATATACTAATCCCTGTTCCAGCGTACCTAAAAGTGCTAATCCCATGAAACTCATACCTTTCCTTTGGCTCTAGTTATTCAATGATTTCATCGGCTGCATCCATTATCTCCTGAGGAAAGGTAAAGCCAATCTCACGAGCCATTTCCAAATTGATCAATAGGGACTCCGACTCAGTGTATTCTACCGGCAGTGAGTGAGGTGGCTGCCCCTGCAATATCTTCGCCGCCATCTTGGCCGTCTGTAGCCCCAATTCGTAGTAGTCAATACTCAAAGTGGCCAATCCACCCCTGCGGGCCATATCGTTCTCACCAGCCACCACCGGTATCTTGGAGTGTTTGGCTACGACAGCCAGGGATTCCATCGCTGAGGCTACAGTATTATCCGTGGGGACGTAGATGGCATCCACCCGCCCGATCAAGGACTGTGCCGCCTGGAAAACCGCTCCGCTGTTATTGGCCGTTGCCTCCACGACAGTAAGTCCTAGCTCCTTTGCCTTAGCCTTGGCGATGTCTACCTGAACAACGGAATTTGCCTCACCGGGATTGTACACAATTCCCAACCGCTTGGCCTTTGGTACTAGCTTCGCCAATAAGTCCAGCTGTTCCGCTACCGGGGTCAAATCCGAGGTTCCGGTCACATTGCCTCCCGGCTCCTCGATACTATCAACGAGTCCGGCGACAACGGGATCGGTAACCGCCGTAAATAGGATGGGAATGGAGTCAGTAGCATTGGCCACGGTTTGTGCCATTGGAGTAGCAATAGCCAAGATCAGATCAACATCATCGATCACTAGTTTCTGGGCAATGGTCTGAGCTATACTCATATCGCCCTGAGCACTGTAAAGATCATACTGGACGTTTTCGCCTGCAACATAACCCAGTTCTTCCATGCCATCGATAAAGCCTGCCCGGGCGGCATCCAAAGCGGGATGCTCGGTGATCTGAGCAATGCCAATGCGAAAGGACTCTTGGGCCCACACACCAGGTATAAAGCTTGCGACCACCGCTAGGACCAATGCTACAATCTGAACTTTTCTCATGTCTACCCCTCCATCTCATGTTTTTTTCTTTCCCTCTCAGACTCGTTGCTTAAAGACCTTCAGAATCAGACTGGTCTGGGATCCCACCACACCGGGAATCTTGCGCAGCGTATGGGTGACAAAATCAAACAACCTCTCATTGGAGTCCATCGTCACCCCAATCATTAGATCGAAGGTCCCGGTGGTGACTCCAATAAAGCGTACCATCTCTTTCTCCTGGAGAATCTCAACGGCGGTCTGCAGATCGTCACCCTCTATCTTGACACCGATGAGGGCTACGGTACCTAGTCCCACCTTCACTGGATCGGGAATGGCAACTATTTCCAACACCTTGGAGTCAATCAACCGAGTGATCCTCTTGCGAACGGTGCTTTCCGCAACGTTCAACTCAGATGCGATAGTGGTGTAAGGCATGCGACCATCGGTCTCCAGAAACCTAATAATTGCGAAGTCCAGCTCATCCAGCTCCGGGAATGTCTCTGCCATAACCTTACCCCACATCCTCTCTATGGTTTTCGTACATTATAAGGGAATGGTTACCGGTTTTCAACGGGCAATTTGTTAAAGTTCATGGATATCGTCTAAAATTAGGACACTATTCCTAACACTAGCCTAGACTCACCATGACTGGAAACGCTGACGGCGGGCAGACTATCGGATACACCGACGGGCGTGGTATACTGAAAACCAAAGTCGATTGAAGTTAGGTGGTTCCAGTGGAGATAGCACTCTTCATGTCCGGGCCTGTGATCGGCGCCTTGATTGGCTGGTTGACGAACCTGTTGGCCGTCAGGATGCTCTTCCACCCCCGGGAACCGGTGGTGATTCCCGGTCTGGGCTGGCAAATCCAAGGCCTGATTCCCAAACGGAAGGC
This sequence comes from Bacillota bacterium, assembly GCA_012727955.1. Classification (NCBI taxonomy): domain Bacteria; kingdom Bacillati; phylum Bacillota; species Bacillota bacterium. Next base: position 900 of record JAAYGB010000007.1, on the reverse strand, counting down.
AGATTTTGCCCACAGTGTGGGCAAAGCAGTATCGGAAGAACTGCTTCCCATAGAGCACGTGCTTGGCCGCATCGATCAGAAGCAATATCAGTTGGACATCCTCTCCAGCGTCGTCACCTATATCGATGACAAGCTCCATGCCCTTTTGCCAACGCTAATTCCCTCTTCCCTGCGCAACCGCATCAGGGACGTCATCGCCGATTGGATCACTAGGGAAGGCCAGTCCCTGCTGGAAGACGCCTTTCAACGGGGTGTAAGCAAGCTGCAAGCCGAAATCGATATCGGCCAGATGGTGGAGGAACAGATCCTGTCCTTTGATACCCTGCAGCTGGAACAGTTGGTGATCGCCACTGCCCGGAAGGAACTGCGCCATATCGAACTTCTGGGAGGAGTCCTTGGCTTTTTTATCGGTATTGTCCAAAGTCTGTTGCTCGCCCTCCTGAGATAATCATCCCATTGACAATAGCTAAAACGACAAAAGGAGCAGCTCTGTAACAGAGTTGCGCCTCTTGTCTTTGGAGGCGCAGACCGGATTTGAACCGGTGAATAACGGTTTTGCAGACCGCTCCCTTACCACTTGGGTACTGCGCCATATCTTAGAATTTGCTCCTGGTGCCGAGGGGCGGAATCGAACCGTCGACACGGGGATTTTCAGTCCCCTGCTCTACCGACTGAGCTACCTCGGCCTGACCGCCTAAAGGCTGACTAAAGATAAAAGACTGGTGGGCGAAACAGGGCGCGAACCTGTGACCCCCTGCTTGTAAGGCAGGTGCTCTCCCAGCTGAGCTATTCGCCCACAAAGTATTGCCTTGCCTCTCGGCGACGTTGTTCAGTATATCAAACCCTTTGGTTTTCGTCAACATCTTTTTCTCCAATTGTACGCGTGGCTCATTGTAGAAT
>JAAYGB010000006.1 GCA_012727955.1 Bacillota bacterium | reverse complement strand
CCCATAAAGGAGAGACAATCTCCATAGTCCCGGTATAGCTGCAGCAAGTCCATACCAGCCTTGACTTCAATCACCTGAAGACAGTCGATGCCCGCGGCAATCATCTCCGGCAATAGGGGAGCTATCATGCCACAGGAATGCATAATCACCGGAAGACCATGACTGTGAGCAAAGTCAATGGTCCTTTTGTGACCGGGCTGAATTATTTCTCTATACATGGCCGGGGACATGAAGGGCCGTTGCTTAAAGCCCATATCCTCGTAGTACCAAATTCCGTCGGGATACCCCTCCGCGGCAAAGAGAATCTCCTGTAGTTCCACCGCGAGCCGGGAGTAGGTGTCCACCATATCCTTGATCCACTCGGGGTCCAGTGCCATCCCCATCAGCATGTACTCGTGACCACAGACGGGATGAATTGACTCAAAGACATTGACACCGGACCAGGCAAAGAAGCGGTTGTGCTCCGCTGCGTGCTGCTTCGCCCGGCGATAGGCCTCGAAATTAATCCGCCGGGGATCCGGCGTCAACAGCGGCTTGATATGTTCTTCCCACTCCCGCCGACTCTTTACCAGAAAGTCCACATGCTCCGGAGTGCTGTCATGGAGCTTGTGCCGCCTCAGCACAGCGCCATTACCATCCCGCAGGACAATGGTCTCCTCGGTCTCCTCTACCACTTCCGGCTGGAAATCCAGTTGAGCCGTAAGATTAAAGGCCCAACACAAACTCATATCGAAGCCAAAGTGATCCGCCAAATCTTCATCGGAGCGAATATGTCCCTCGGCAGTCCACTTCTTTTGGGTGTCTCCCCAAAAGTGCTCGAACAATCCGATGCGATCAACGGGCTTTCTCTGAAGGATTCTGGCGATCCGCTCTCTCCCCGTCAGTTCTGCCATTCCCCTCGCCTCCTGCTCAAGATCCTTCCCTGCTCTCCAATCACCCCTCCAGGCCTAGTAATCCCGCATCCGTTTCCACACGTCAAGCACCAACTGATACCGCTCCGGCCGCATCCCTTTGAAGGGAATGTTGGAGGTGCAGAAAATGAAGCCGCCTCCCGGCTTGCCGTGGGTCATCGCATACTCCGCACTGGCAATTACATCTTCATCGGTACCCGTCTGAAGGGCCGCACAGTGAACGTTGCCGCAGAGGCAAACCTGATCTCCCACCAATGCCTTCACTTCCTTAATATCAACCCCTGCCATGGGATCCAGGGAATGAAGGGCGTGGGGGCGACACTCAATCAGTTGGTCAAGAATCGGCATGATATTGCCATCGGTGTGCTTAATGGCATAGGCACCGTCGGCGCGAATCGCCTCAATAATCTGGGCCAAGTAAGGAGTAATGAATTCCCGAAACATGGCCGGAGATAGGAAGGGTCCGCTGTTGAAACAGTAATCGGAGCAAAGAATGAAACTATCCACTCCGGCATCCACCAAAATCCTATTGCGTTCAATGGCCCGCTGGGCGTTTCTCTGGGCCTCGGCCTTGGCTTCATCGGGTTGATCCGTTAGGAAATAGACAAAATCCATCATTTCACTGCCGCTGGGAATGGCATAGGTGCCATCGCCGTGGGCAGTGAGCATGAACCTGTCTCCCGTCAGCCGGCGAATATGCCTAGCTGTCTCCACCAGTCCCTCTAGGTTCAGGTAATGCAAGGGAATGATGGAGTATTCCAGAGCTTCATAAACCTCCAGCATGTATTCGGCATTTTCCTTAATCAAACGGTCCCGCTCTGAAGCAGACTTTCCCTCTAAATCCCGCTGCGTCAAGAAGGGTTTGCCAAACATCTCCTCCGCCAGCTGAAACTCCAGCTCAAAGGTGGGAACCATATCGGGAATCTGCAGGTTGAGAGCTGCTTCCGCTCGCTCCCTTGGTGTCATCATCGTTAATGCCTCCTAAAGCTTACCAGGGGCCCTTCCACTCTAGGCGAGAAAGGGCTTAAGCCCCGTTGAGTACTGATTTTTCACGCCTTTATACCTTCTCTCCCTATCCCCCTTCCCCTTTCACCACTACCTTCACCAGTGCCCTAATCCAGCAGAGTAAATGGCCAAGGCAGGGGACCAACGGGGTCCACCGTTGACAACGGCCCGATCCCTTGGTATGCTGTTAGCGGAAATAGTGCCGAATATTATCTAAACGCTATCCCTTGCCACCGGGTAAGGGAATCAGTGTCTGTCCACATTCCGTTAGGTCTTAGAAGGAATGTGACCAGGCACTTTTTTTATGAAGGAAGGAAGGATCATGACCACCCAACTACTTACCAGCTTTTCCAAGTATGTGTCGCTGAACGTGTTGGGGATGCTGGGGCTGTGCGGCTATATTCTTGCCGATACCTTCTTTGTGGCCAATGGGATCGGCGCGGAGGGTTTGGCTGCCCTCAACCTGGCAATCTCCATCTCCAGTATCATTAACGGTACCGGCCTGATGTTGGGGATCGGCGGTGCCACCCGGTATAACCTGCAAAGGTCGGGTAACCACTCTGAGGAGGAAGGCAACCGGACCTTTACGGTAACGGTTCAACTGGGGTTGTTAGTGGGATTACTTTATTTCCTAGTGGGTGCTTTGCTGGCAGAGCCCCTGGCTCAGCTGCTGGGAGCCGATGGGAGCATCCTACCACTAACGACAACCTATCTGAAAACCATTCTGTGCTTTGCACCCGGTTTCATCTTGAATAACATCTTAATCGCCTTCATTCGCAATGATGGCAGTCCCAATACCGCCATGGCGGGAATGCTGACGGGAAGCATCGCCAATGTTATCCTGGACTACATTTTCATCTTCCCCTGGGGTATGGGAATGTTCGGCGCTGCCTTTGCCACAGGATTGGCGCCCATCATCAGTATGGCAGTGATGTCTCCCTACTTCATCAAGGAGAAAAACGGATTCCATTGGCAGAAGGGTACCGGCGGTCTCCACCTCTGGTCTAACATTTGCGCCCTGGGTATTTCATCCTTTGTTTCTGAAGTGGCCTCGGCGGTGGTATTGATTGTATTCAATTTGCTACTGCTGGGCCTGTCGGGCAATGTTGCCGTTGCCGCCTATGGGATCATCGCGAATTTGTCCCTGATTGCCGCCGCGATCTTCACCGGCATCGGCCAAGGGATCCAGCCCCTGGTAAGCCATTACTACGGTCGAGGTGAGGTGGACACCTCTAAGCGTTTGCTTCGCTGGGCCGTTGTCCTTTCCTTTGGACTGGCTGTGGCCCTCTACCTTGTCATCCTTCTCTTCGGTGAAGACATCGCCGATCTCTTCAATCGTGATAACGATGAGCTCCTGCGGTCTATTGCTACCAACGGGCTCTTGATCTACTTCACCGGCTTTGTCTTCGCCGGAATCAATATCCTGTTGTCCTCCTTCTTCAGCGCCATCGAAGAACCGAAGACAGGATTTCTGATCTCTATCCTGAGGGGGCTAATCGTGGTTGTACCGCTGGCCCTTCTCCTGTCGCTTCTTTGGGGAATCAATGGTGTGTGGCTGACCTTCCCGATCACCGAAGCCCTGGTTTTCGCAGTGGGCGCAGCCAAGAGCAGAAGGCTTACTGATCGATCCTCTAGCAGTGAACCACTTTACTCCAGCCCCGCTGGTAGGTAGTCCGGTTCCTAAGGGGTTTGGGCTTACCACACATCTTCTAAGCACCTTGAAGAAATTACTGGAGGCCGATACGGCCTCCAGCGATTCCCTCGGAAACTACCAATCTATAGCAGCCTGGCAATGTGTCTGAGGGCCTCTCTACCTTCCCCTTCGAATCCAAAGAAGGAGTTTTCCCGGCCCCAGACGATGGCTCCCAGGGCATACTGAATCCGCAGGGCCATACACTGGACCTCCTCCTGGGCGGTAAGGGGTCTGCCGTATCCGGCAAAGAAGGCCTCGAGAAGATCCGGCCGCCTGATCCACTCCCAGTGGGGGTAGCGACTGAAGTCTGCTACCCGTAGATCCCAGTAGGCAAATTCGAAATCGATGACTCCACTCCAAGCGCCCTCCGACGTAACCGACCAGTTGTCGGGACCATAGTCACGATGACAGGGAACGGGACGTTCGCCGACAAAGGCCGGCAGCATTGCATCAACCTCCCTAATCACCGCGAGTTCCTCCGCCGTTAGGTAACCACCCTTGCTTCCGGCAGCAATCAGTCTTGCGAATTCCGCGGAGACATATTGCACCGGGTCACTGATTTTCCTTCCCACCACTGAACCATCGCGATGGCAGGGACCAAAATGAACCCCTGTTGTCAAATTATGTAGGTTGGCTAAGGCTTGTCCCGCCGCTGTCCAGACCCGTCGCTCCTGCTCCGGGGAAAGATCCGCCTTCAGTAGAATCTCCCCGGGAAGTTCGCTGACCAATATTGCCAAGGGTGCTTCCTCGTGAAGGGCAATCAGTCGAGGAGCATGGTTGCCAAAGGCCTGGGCCCACTGCTCATAGCAGTGAACCTCCAACTCCCAAGGGGATGCTTCTCGATAGATCTTGAGGTAATATCTACCCGATGCCGCTCCGATCCGATGGACCCCTGACCGGCCGTGTATTCGCTTGTCCTCGGAAAGAAGCTCACAGGGCCCTAAGACATCCACGCACCACTGCATCAGCCTCTCCTGCTGTACCTGATCAAGATCCGCTTCCATTATTTTCCCTCCAATCTATCCCTTCCAGTATTCCCCACCGGAGACGCTACTTCCCCCTCAAAAGGGATTCTTCGCCGGTAGTGGAACTCCAAGAGTGCGACGATTACCCTAGCGCTAGAAGGAGGGAGTGGAAGGCGTGGAATACAAACTCTTGGGGCGGACAGGGGTCAAAGTGTCGAGCCTCTGCTTTGGCACTGGCTCCTTTGGAGGAATTGCCGATAAAAAGACCTCTGAAGCGATGTTCCACCGTTGTCGTGAGGTGGGAATCAATTTCTTTGATACTGCCAATTCCTATAACAACGGGCGAGCAGAGGAGATTCTAGGAAGACTAATCAGAAACTGTCGAGAGGAAATTATCCTTGCTTCCAAGGTGGGCGAACCCGTCGGAGGGGATATCAATGGACAGGGATTGTCGAGACGCCACATTATGCAGGCGGTAGAAGACAGTCTCAGGCGCCTGGGAACAGACCGCATTGACTTTTATTTCGTTCATTGTTTTGACGAGAATACACCAATAGATGAGACCCTAAGGGCGCTGGATGACCTACAGCGGCAAGGTAAAATTCTGTATCCAGCGGTCAGCAATTGGGCGGCTTGGCAGATTGCTAAGGCGTTAGGGATATCGGCCCGGGAGGGACTTGCTAGGTTTGAGTGCATTCAACCGATGTACAATCTCGTCAAGCGACAGGCCGAGGTGGAGATCTTGCCCTTGGCCCGTTCGGAGCAGCTGGGTGTGATCACTTACAGTCCCTTGGGCGGAGGACTGCTCACCGGCAAGTATTCAACAACCCAGAGGCCGCAAGAGGGACGGTTAGTTACCAACGAAATGTATCAAAAGCGCTACCGAAACCAGGAGTACTACGTTATCGCTGAAAAGCTAACTGAAAAAGCCAGGGAGCAAGGGGTCAGTCCTGCAGCTTTGGCGGTGGCTTGGGTGATGTCTCACCCCGATGTGACAGCACCGATCCTCGGAGCTCGTAACCTCGCACAGTTGGAGGAGTCCTTGGCCGCATTAGAGATCAAGCTCACCAAGGAGTGTCGGGAAGAGATCTCCGCCCTATCCTTCACCCCCCCTCCAGCAACGGATCGCAGCGAGAACCAAGTCTAATTGAAGAGAAAACATCCCCTACCCTGACACCTTCAGAAGGGAAACGACGGGATATGATATACTTGGGAGAAGGGTTAGATAGATATTTGGAGGGGCAACGATGGACAAGAAATCCCTGGATACATTGCTCAAGGATCTGAGAAGACTACAGCGCAAAGTGGGCGAAAAGCAGGCCAAGAGACTAAACCTTGAACTGCTGCATCGAGCTGCGAAACGAATCGGAGACTTTGCCGGAGACTGCCGGCAATGCAAAGAGTACCTCCAGCAGCTGGACAGCCATGTAGACACCCTGAAGAATCTCCAAGGTGAACTTGATAGAGCAACGGCCAGAAAACATCAGCGGCTCATTCAAGGTATAGTGGCCCATATGCAGCGAAAACATCGCTTGGTGGCCGAAGGGTATTATCTCGGTGTATATCTGTCCATGGGCATCGGCCTCGGATTTGCCTTGGGCATCACCCTGTTCAACAATGTTATCATCGGTTTGGCCGTAGGCATAGCCGGTGGCATCGCCCTGGGGTCCGCCAGGGACAGGAGAGCGAAGCAGAAAGGAAAGACCATCTAACAATATCTGGTTCTAACCTGTGCTGCTTCCTATCGTCCTCATTTCAGTCTCAAGGATTAACCAGCCTTCCCTATAGCAAAAGGGCAGGACTAGGCTTACCGCCTAGCCCTGCCCTATTTATATTGACATTATTTGTTACCCGATTATTTCCCGCCTACTCATCCAACCAGTACTGACAGGGGTTGGTGGTAGCTGGATAGGGGACACTCCAAGGATTGACGAAACCACCCTGGGCCAAGTCCGGTACATCGGGTACGTTTCTCATCTTGTTGCTGACAACAACGGGACGGGGATAGTCAGCGACGGTACCGATGAAGAAGGGACCTTCTTCGATATGAATCTTGACTATCTCCAGAGCGTATTGATCCCGCTTGGCTTCGTCGGGCTCAACCTTAGCCAGATCGTAGAGCTTCTGCAAGCGATCAATGGGACCGCCGGGTTCGGGCTCTTCCCGCACGGGAACCCGATCACGGGGATCCTTGTCTAGCTCCGTTCCTTCTTTGTCAGTACCCTTCACAGAGTACCAACCGCCATTGAGGGGAGCCCAACGGCTGACATCGATGGGAACCAACCAAGCTGCAAAGGTGAAGTGGTCAGTGCCATTACCGACCTCCCAGCTGTTACGGATATCAAAGGTGGCAGTGCTATCCATCACGCTTAGCTGTGCTCCATCTACGGGATTGAGGATGACATTCAGCCCAATGGCCTCCCAGTCCGCCTCAGCCATTTCGTTGGTTTGGACGTCGGTACGGCTGGCATTGGCATCAAAGTCAATCCTCAAGACCAGAGGAGCTCCGTTGGGCATCTCCCGCCAACCGTCACCATTGACATCGACAACTCCTATGGAATCTAACAACCGCTTAGCTTCCTCTGGGTTGTAATCCAAGTAGGAGGTTCTCCACTGTTCGTAAATCTTCTGTCCTTCTTCCGTCCGATGATACTCGGCAGCCTTGGGACTAAAGGTACCGGTGGTCAAGGTGCCCATGCCGAAGTAGAGCATTTTCTGCATCCGTTCCCGGTTCAACGCCAGGGACATGGCCCGACGGAACTCCGGGGTCCGATACAGTTCTCTCTTGGCATCGTCGGGATGATTCCAGTTCCAATAGAACATCGGTCCGGTACCGGAACCACTATCCCACAGGTAGACCTGGTAGTCTCCTGTCCCACGACCTCTCATGAACATGGACAAATCCGACAAGTCGATATAGGGGCGAACCTGCATATGGCCTTCGCCGTTGAGCAGCTTCAATTTGACGACCTCTGGATCCTCCACCAGGTAAACCTCAATCCGATCGATGTAGGGTAGTTGGTTACCCTCGGGGTCCACAGCGTAGAAGTAGGGGTTGCGCTCTAGGATGAGCTTGTTGGCAACGTGATACTCCACGGGCATCCATTCGCTGAGAACGGGCATCTCCGGATTGGTCCACCACTCCATCTTTTCCTCAAAGATCTCGAAATCTTTGTAATCGGAGTAATCGGGGTGGAACTGTTTCAGGTAGTGGGCCGGAACAATCCACCGCTCACCGTGACCAGCCTTGTTCCGCATTGCGATGTATTGGGGGAACAACGGGGCCGGTGCGGCATAGTTGAACTTGAGGGTATACTCATCCGGTGCAGTTACCTTGACGACCTCGTTACCGGAAATGAACATGTCGGTAACGTTATCGGACATGTCCGGATTGTGGACCATGTCATTCCACCAGAACATAAAGTCCTCGGAGGTAAAGGGGTGTCCGTCGGACCACTTGATACCCTTACGAATGTGCAGGATCCACTCTGTAGCATCCTCATTGGACTCCCAGCTCTCTGCCCAGCCAGGCTGAACTCCCAAAACCTCACCGTCATCAATCCAGCGTAGGGGAGAGTGTCCATAGAATGCGAGGCGCACGAAGGCGAACTCCGGTGACGTGGAAAAGCGAACCCAAGTTCCGCCATACTTACCGATGCTATGATAGGGTTCGATTACCAGCGGATTCTCCGGCAACCGCTCCTCTACCGGCGGTAACAAGCCTTGCGCGACTTTCTCCGCCAACATTGGAGCCTCGTTATAGGCCCCTAACGCCACTGAACTAAGAGCAAATACCACGATCAAAGCTACGAGACTTGATCTCAATACTTGCCTCCGCATGTTTTTACCTCCCTATGTAGTCGGCTCGCTATCTGTCTGGGTCATAGTGATCTAAGGCAAGTTATCTCAATTGTGTGGTGGCGTATCACCTCTTTCCATAGAGCTCAACCGCGGACAGACTTTATCAAAAGTGTCCACAATTGGAATGATTATATAATTGCATGCCTTCGACTCTATATTCTGACCTCCTCCTTTTTGATACTTTTAGATCTAAAGTCCCAATCTTCGCAATTTCATAATTATAATCTCCCTTAATCTGGAAGTCTATTCGCCCGATGTCCTGGGATCTCGCCCCGGCACAGCCTCTGAGAGAACAACTTCGCAACAAATTCTCCATACACACAGGGTGAAACTAGGTCTTCAGCCTAGTCCCACCCTGTGTGCGCCCTTGTTTTCCTAGCAAAGATCGGTAAGGTTCTATCCCGTCAAAGGATCCGTGATTAGATCATCAAAGGCGCCTCGCAACTTTAACTCCTTGGCAAAATGACAGGCCACGATTCGCTCCTCTCCCGTCTCATCCCTGGCTACCGACTGCAGTTGCGGAATCTCCCGCTGACAAAGGGACAGTCGCTTCCCCGTTGCATAGCGACACCGAGGATGGAAGGCACATCCCGAGGGTGGATCAAGGGGCGAAGGCACATTGCCCTCGAGGATGATGGGGGAGCGTTTTACATCGGGATCCGCAACCGGCATCGCGGACAGCAGCGCCTCGGTGTAGGGATGATAGGGCCTTTGATACATGGATTCCGAGGAACCCACTTCCACAATCCTGCCCAAATACATCACGGCGATCCGGTCACTAATATGTTGGACCACCGACAAATTGTGAGCAATGAAAATATAAGTCAGATCAAACTCTGCCTGCAGCTGGACCAAGAGGTTAAGCACCTGGGCCTGCACTGAAACGTCTAGGGCCGATACCGGTTCATCGGCGATGATCAATTCCGGACGCAGCGCCAACGCCCTGGCGATCCCGATTCTCTGCCTTTGCCCTCCCGAGAACTGGTGAGGATAACGTGCCGCGTAATGGGGCGGCAATCCCACGGATTCAAGGAGCTGTGCAACCATCTCCTGACGCTCTGCCGGTGTACCGATCCGGTGAATAATAAAGGGCTCCTGCAGAATTCTTCCGATCGTTTGTCTCGGATCCAAGGAAGAGTATGGGTCCTGATAAATCATCTGAAATCGTCTGCGGACGGATTTTAGCTCCCTTTTGTCCAGGGCAAAGAGATCAAGACGCCGAGAAACCCCATTGTGTTCGGTGTAAAAATAGGCTTCACCGGAGGTTGGTTCAATCAACCGAATCAAAGTACGGCCCAATGTTGTCTTGCCGCAACCACTCTCACCGACAATCCCCAGGGTTTCCCCCTTACGAACGTAAAAGGATACCCCATCAACGGCCTTGACGGAGCCCACTACCTTGCGCCAAAAGCCGCCCCGTACCGGAAAGTACTTGCGAAGGTCCTTGACTTCAAGGATTAGGTCGTTGCCTTGAGAAGGGGCTGCTTGTGAGTTCACTGCCATGTCTAACTCACCTCCCGAGCGTCCTGATACAGCCAGCACCGGACCTGATGACCGGGACTGGGTTCATACAACCCCGGCGCTTGACTGCAGATCTCCATGGCATAGCCGCATCGATTAGAGAAGCGGCAACCCGGTGGCATCCACCGCGGATCGGGCACCGTACCTTCAATGGGTTTTAGCATCCTGGTTCGCTTTGGTCTGGGAATAGGAATTGAGTTGAGCAGACCTTCGGTATATGGATGGAGGTGTTGTTTGAAAACATCCCGAGCCGTCCCGTATTCCACAATCTGACCAAGATACATTACCGCAATTTTGTCCGCCATGCCGGCAACAACCCCGAGATCATGGGTAATCAACAAAATGGATGCGTTGAACTCATCCTGCAATTCCTGCATCAGCATTAGGATCTGCGCCTGAATAGTAACATCCAATGCTGTAGTAGGTTCATCGGCAATCAGCAGCGAGGGATTACAGGAAAGCGCCATGGCGATCATTACCCGCTGTCGCATCCCACCGGACATCTGGTGCGGGTATTCATCAACCCGCTGCTGCGGAGAGGGAATTCCCACCTTGTCTAGCAACTCGATGGCCTTTTCCCTCGACTCCTGTTCCGTTAGACCCTGATGCAGCCGAATAGCCTCAATAATCTGCTCGCCCACGGTATATACCGGATTGAGGGAAGTCATGGGCTCCTGGAAGATCATCGAGATCTCTTTCCCCCTGATGGACCGATACTGATCTCCCTTGGGATTGAGTCGTGCCAAGTCAATGTCACCATCGGGATGATGATACACTATACTCCCCGTGATCCGACCGGGAGGCTGCGGCACCAGTCCCATGATCGATAGAGAGGTTACCGACTTACCACATCCGCTTTCACCAACCAGACCAACGGTTTCCTCCCGATGGATGGTCAAATCAATTCCGTCTACGGCCCTCACCAAGCCGGTTTCTGTCCTAAACTCCGTTCGCAGGTCCTTTATGGTCAAAAGAGGTTGAGACTTCCTCTGTACACCACCTTCGAGTGTCATATCCTCTCCTCCAATTAGTCAGAATATGGATCGATAGCGTCCCTTACTCCATCACCGAGGAAGTTGAACGCCAGGACCGTGATCATAATGAACAGACCAGGAATAAGCAGCCAGGGATAGGTCTGCAGCGTTTGCACATTCTGCGCCTCTTGCAGCAACACCCCCCAGCTGGTCATAGGCGGCTGTATCCCCAGCCCCAAGAAACTGAGGGTGCTTTCCCCTAGAATCATCCCGGGCAAAGCCAGGGTTCCAACGACTAAAATGTGACTGGCGGTATTGGGAATTACGTGAGTGAGAATCGTCCAGGCATCTGACGCCCCTAAGCTCTTTGACGCCAGTACATATGCCTCTTCCCGATAGGACAGAACCTTGGCTCGAACCTCTCGGGCCAATCCGGTCCAATCGATGAACGCCAGCAAGGTGACAATACCGAAATACACCTTTAACGGCGACCAGGTCAGCGGAATCGCGGCACTCAAAGCCATCCATAAGGGCAGCCTGGGGAAAGAGCGCAGCAGCTCAATTACACGCTGAATCACCATATCAACCCAACCGCCGTAGTACCCGGAGATCGCGCCCATGATCGATCCAATAGTGATACTCATGATCACCCCCAGCAAACCAATGGTCAATGACACTCGGGAACCGTAGATGACGTTGGTCAGCTGATCTCTTCCGAATCTATCGGTACCCAAGGGGAAGAAATACCCCCCTTCAACACCAAAGAGGTGAAGGTCCGACTCCCACAGACCCCATAGCTTGTACCTGTCACCCCTGACAAACAGTCTCAGGGGGTGCATCTTTGAAGTGTCTTCGGTATAGATAAGCTCCCAAGTCTCTTCGTCATAGCCCTTTTTCATATCGTAAACGAAGGGACGCCAGTGGAAATTGCCCTCGGCATCGACGAAGCGCAGACGCTGCGGAGGCATATAGGCGTACTCGGGATGGTCGACGTTCAGACCGTGGGGAGCCACGAACTCGGCGAATATCGCTCCCAAATACAGGATGATAATCACAATACCGGATACGATCGCCAGCTTGTTCCGCAGGAAGCGCCGTTTGATCAGCGTGCCTAAGGATATGACTTCGTCGTCGTTAGGTACTGCGTTGATACCTCGCGTTCGATCCTCCAATTGCATCTCTTTTGCAGCCATGATCCAATTCACCACCCCTACTCATATCTAATCCGTGGGTCGACTTGGGCCAAGACCAAGTCGGCAAGCAGATTACCGATCAAGAGCATGAAGGCCAGCATCATCAAGAAGGAACCGGCCAGATACATGTCCTGGGACATCAGCGCCTGATGGAACATTGGCCCTGTGGTCGGAAGGGTCAGCACAATCGAGACAACCATTGATCCCTCAAGGAGACGGGGAAACTGCATTCCCAAAGTCATGATCAAAGGCTGAATGGCGTTGCGCACAGCATGCTTCATGATTACTGTAGTTTCCTTCAGACCCTTAGCTCTAGCGGTCTGCACGTACTGCATGTTCAGAACGTCCAGGAGATTACTGCGCATGATGCGCATGATGCTGGCGGTACTACCCAGACCTACCACAACAACGGCGATCCAGACATGCTTAAGCATGTCTACAAACTTGGCCCAGGACCAGGGTGCCATGGCATACTGCGGAGAAAACAACCCCCCGATGGCCGGGGAATTGAAGACAAAGACCATCACATACATCAGAACCAGAGCCAGGAAGAAGTTAGGAACCGACAGCCCGAAGAAAGCCACGAAGGTAAAGAAGTAGTCGCTGAGTTGGTACTTATGGGTCGCCGAGTAAATCCCGATGGGAATAGCCACCATCCAAGTTAAGACAAGACTGCTCAAGGAAATGGCCAGGGTGGCTCCCAGCCGGGGCCAGATCACTTCTCCCACCGGCCGGCCATATTGGAAGGAATAACCGAAATCTCCTTTGAGGATAATGTTTTTCATCCAAGTTAGATATTGATAAAGAAAGGGCTTATCGAGGTTATACTGCCGCCGTAGGTTTTCTACCAGCTTCATAGCTTCCTCGCGATTAACCCCTTCCTGGGTGATCAACGTTCGCTGATAGGTGCTAAGGAAATCGCCCGGAGGCAGATTAAGAACCACAAAGGCAAGAAAGCTGACCAGGAGCAATAGCGGAATCATGTATAAGAGCCTGCGTGTGAAGTAGTTCAGCATGATAAAGGCGGGTCCTAAGATGGGATTACCCGTATCTTAGGACCCCTTACCTCCCCTCAATAACGGAAGCAATTATTGAAGCTCTTCAGGAATCCAGATCGTCCAGGGGACTGTATACTGGCGGTCATCCCAAAGCATCTGAATCGCAGATGGGTGCACGTTTCTAAACCGCTCCGAGACTGCATGGGCCCGGCGTCTGGCAATCAGCCCCACACAGTAGACGTTCTCGGTGTAGACCTTGTGCAGCTCATTCATAATTGCCTTTTGCTCCTCAAATTCAACGGCAGTCTCCAGTCTAAAGGCCAGATTCCGCAGCTCCACTTCAAAGGGCATTAGATCCCGCTCATCATCGGGACTGGCCATATGCCATGCCGGCGAAGACTGAGTAATGGGAGCCAAGGTGTCCAAGTTAGCCAAGGGTGTAGCACCAGAACTACCGCGATCGATAGTAATGTCATAGGTGCCGGCATCCTGTCGACTGGCAATTAGATTGGGATTCTGCACCCGCAGTTGAGCATCCAACCCGACCTTCTGCAGCTCCCGACAGACCAGTTCAGCCATGGTTCGGATGTCGTTGGCATCGGAAGAGGCCAAAATAGTGAAGGTAAAGGTCTGTCCCGCCAGCGGCGAATCGGCGGGGTAATCCCGGAGTCCATCGCCATCGACATCAATCAGGCCGATCTCATCCAGTAGAGCACTGGCCTTGTCAATATCATAGGTGTAGGCAACTTGGATTTCAGGGTTGTAGAACTCCGACAGCGGCGAGATGCCGGCCACCGGGGCCACCGACAACACCGGGGCAGGTCCAAACAGAGTCATGATCCGCTCTCTGTCAATAGCATGGGACATCGCCTGGCGGAACTTGAGGTTGCGGAAGATGTTGCGAACCTCTCTATCCCTCTCCGGCTCCTGCATGCTTTCTTCCCACGTCATATAGTTGAGGCGCAGGGTGTACACTTCATGGGCTTCGGGTATTACTACCCGGTAGTTACCCCTCTGCCGATTGGCCATCCAAGTCGGGAACTGAGAGGGATCATCCATGTTAGCCCAGTCAATGTTACCAGCCATCAACTGTAGGGTGGATTGGGCCGTTTCTTTTCCAAAGATGTAGTGAATTCGGTCAAGATAGGGTAGCTGTTTTCCTTCCTCATCCACTTTGAAGTAGTAGGGATTACGGATCAACTCGGCAACTTCATCGGTCTTGAATAGATAGGGAATGAAGGGACCAAGGACTACCGGAACGCTGGGAACCATAAAGGCGTTTCGGAAGTCTTCGTAGGTTGCCTCGGGATTGTACTTCGGATGATACTCCTCATAGACGTGCTTGGGCTTGGGATTCAGTTTCATCAAGCCGTAGAAGATCTGATTGGTCTTCTTAGGCAGATGAATGTTGAAGGTGTAATCGTCGATCTTCTCCAGCTCCGCGTAGACCCCACCCACGGACCAGCCGCTGATGGTGGCAGGGACATTACCATCTCGATAAACATCGTAATAGGTGAACAGGACATCATCGACTGTGAACTCGACACCGTCAGACCAGCGAACACCTTCCAACAAGTGAACCGTCAGGATTACTCCGTCGCCGGATTCCTTCTCAGACCATTCCCAAGAGACTGCCAGGTTAGGCTGGGGAACCATACCCTCTTCAAGGAAAGTGGCTTTGAAATCACCGATCAGCGGCTCGAAATACATGTCGTCTAGACCAAAGGCACCGGTAGATAACCCAGAGCCCCAGTTGTAACTAACCGGAGGATAGGCCGAGAAGTCACGCCAGGTACCCCCGTACACACCGATCCCATCTGGCATCGCTGCAGCCTTGATCACCTTCGGTGTTTTAGGCAATCGTTCAGCTACGGGTTCCAGAGTTTTACCCTTGAGATATGGAATCTCGTCAATCGGGAACTGTCCAGAGCTGATCAAAGGCGACTCTTGATAACTATCAAAGGCCCTAAACTCCATGGCGTCTTTCAACTTGATTCTGGGCTCCGCCGCCGACACACCTAGGGTTAGAGCGCAAAGCACTAGAATAGCGGCCCATAGGCAGAAAATCGAACGTTTCCTCATCAGCATTTCAACCTCCCTGTTTTCCGCGAAATCATGGGACTCTTCTGGAACACGTCTCAGCTACTTGTTCTAGGCTAGCAAATTATCGTCTGGCCCTAAGAGATTTGGTATCGATTCCCCCCTTCCCCAAGCAAAAGCTCAAGCTTAGAAGACCTCGCATCAAATTCACAGTTTCGTCTTAATCTTACGCCTTCCTCTTATTTTCCGCTGCTTTCTGAATACGCAGTACGGGTTTGAGTGGCATAACGATAAAGGAAAAACCCCATGGTGGAGGACGCCTTCCTCCTCCACCATGGGGTGCAGGTTCAATAACTTGATTTCCAACTCAACAGTGTCCGCTGTCGCAGCAGCGTCACGCTAATCGACTTCGACAATCATCTCAATTTCAACGGTGGTATCAAAGGGAAGTTCATGGGCAGAGACCGCGGAGCGGGCGTGCTTACCCCTTTCGCCAAAGATCTTCACCAACAGCTCCGAGGCCCCATTTACCACCGCCGGTTGCTGGTTGAAGCCCGGGGCGCTGTTGACCCAGGCCAAGAGCTTCACTATCCGCTTCACCCGGTCGAGATCCCCAATTTCTGCTTTCAGGACCGCCAAAGCATTGAGGATCACCCATTGCGCCGCCTGATACCCTTCTTCCACGGTGTAATCGGAGCCTACCTTACCTTGGTACTTCCACTCGCCATTGACATTGGTGCCTTGACCGGAAATAAACACCAGGTTCCCCGTTCGCACGGCAGGAACATAGGCAGCCACCGGACTCGGTGGTGTCGGTAGTTCAAATCCCAACTCACGCAGCTTATTTTCCACTTGACTCAAATTATTCACCTCACGTTTTTCTGGACCCTGGTTCATATCTATCCCTGAGTTTGCCGCAACTGCCCCACAATCTCCCGCAACCGATGGATAATTACACCCACCTCATCCTCCCTCAAGGTCATGGGATTGAGATATATTCCCCCTTCATCGGCGGGTATGGTGTAGATGGCCGGTGTGCCGGATTTCAGGAGGGCAATTAACTCCGCAGTGGGAGGAGCCCATGAAGCAATAAGCCGAAAAATAGCTCTGGGTAGGGGTTGTCCCGCCTCATTGGGGAAACTGCGAACCACCTCGACATCGGCATCGTCGGCAAAGGCCTCGATGAACCTGTTCACTTGTGTCTCACACCAGGCCCTCCGGGCGATGTGATCACAGCTGACGTATTGTTCTACGGCACTTAACAGACCTACCATTTCCTCCCGCCCCACCTTCAGCATCCGGCCGATTCCATGGGTGGGGAATCCGGTATCGAGAATTAGGTCCACTAACCACTGTTTACCCACCAACAATCCACTAGCCTGGGGACCCCTCAGATCCTTACCGCCACTGAACACCGCTGCCGCAGCTCCGGCTTCGGTGAAGCGCCACAGGTTTTCCATGGGCGGCAGCTGCGCCGCGGCATCGACGATGACGGGAACGTTGTAACGGCCGGCTATCTCCAGAGTTTGGGCCAAGGTCAAGGCTCCTGGAGGCACCCACCCTCCCGGCTCCGTCCAGGCATAGAACAATGCCACGGTGTTGTCATTGATAGCCTCCAGCAAATCCTCGGGTTGGGTAGGAGACATGTCGTTGGGATATCCGATGTCAACTATTTTCACCCCTAGCTGGCGCAGGGCCCAGTCATAGGCATTGCGGTGGGCCCGATGTACGATGACCTCACAATCGGCAACCACATCGGGAGTCAACCGCGCCAAGGGGCGCTGCAGCTTCTTGGCTGCGCAGGCTGCGATGCTTAAGTACAGTGCGGCGGCGGCTCCGCAGGTCACGTAGGCCGCTTCGTTTCTTGTTAACTCAGCCAAGCGCCGCCCAACGGCCCGCTGCAGCTGCGGCAGATCTACATGATATGCCGCAGCTTCTGCCATCGCCTGTAGGGTGGTTTGACTCATCCGGGAACCGCCAATCACAGTATAGGTGCCCGCGGCGTTGATCATTTTCTTTACCTGTAACCGCTCGTAGATATCCATTTTGCCCTCCCCTATTGCTCCAACTCCCTTAAGAACCGAGAGCTAGCCTGCCACCATTTCGTACCATAGATAGTATACCTAGGTTGAAAGAATCTGGAAATACTGAGGCCATCACCCAAGGAGTCTGCAATGACAATGCCTCCGGCACCGTCGGTTCCAATTCTTTCTACCAATTCAAATACCGTCAACCGTGCCTTAGCTCCCACCTGAATTTGCCCCCAGTTTGGCCGACGCAGAAACTCTGCGGGTTTGACGGTGACCGCGGCTATCACCGATTCCAGAGGCATCCCCAAAGCTAATAGTTTGGACATGGTGGTAGGTAAGTCCCAGACCGGTCCATCTACACTCCAGCCATGGAGATCAGTAGAAATTGTGTGGGGATAGATTCCTGCCTCGATGGCTTGTCTTGCCACTCGATAGGAAAAACTAGCCACACCGTGACCGACATCAATCCAGATACCCCGTGCCAGCGCTGCCTGCACTTCCTTCCCATAGTGAAGAAAAGTGTTGTTCTCTTTACCATGGAAAATGTGAGTCACCATATCCCCTGGCCGCAACAAAGAGAGAATCTCCGGTAACGTCGGCTCTGCCAGTCCGATATGGACGATGAGAGGCAGCCCCAGGACGTCGGCAACCTCTCGGGCCTGACGCAGAGGTGTAATCCCAGCTTCGCCAACCACCTCGCCACAACTGCGTACCTTGATGGCGCAGATGTAATCCGAATACCGGCGAGCACATTCGATGGTTTCCTGGACATGAATTGAGGTTGGAAAGGCTACCTCACTGACCCGATTGGCAGCAACTAAGCCAATGGAGCCGATGTTCAAACTTGCTAGGATGGGAAACTCTGCCGGTTCAATGACGTACCGGACTAGGCCGGAGAAGTTTCCCTCACCGGCACTGCCGGCATCAACTAGGTTCAACACTCCCGTTGTTGGGCCGATTAACTCCGGCGATAAACTAAAGTCGCTTCCCCCGGTATAAATATGAGTATGTAGATCTGTCCATCCAGGGGAGATCATCAGCCCGGAACAATCTAGACTAGGACACTCAAGGGACAGGCTAGACCGAGGACCGGCTCCCACTTGAACAATATTACCGCTGTCGTCAATGAGGATGTCTACGATGGCATCGCTGACAAAGACCTGCTGGGCCGCCTGCACTTTGACTCCAGGCGCCGGCCGGACCCCTTCTAAGAGTAGCGACACAAGGCTCACTTCCTTCACAGCACACTGAATTTTTCGTATAAGAGTGGCGCATTATTTGGATATTTTTAGAACGATTTATGCAGGGTTATCCTGGCCTAGTTCGAATATGAGAAGGTGCGTTGCAATATAACCGCAATTTACCAAATATTCCGAGAGTGAGGTCGAAGCACTTTGGCACTAAAGGCACTTCATGGCATCCGCTGCAGTCTAGTTGACAGGCTTGGCAGACTATTCGATTCAGGTTACGATCTATCCAGTCCTATTGTTGTGGAGATATCAGAGATACTAGATGAAGTCATCCATGAAATCATGAAACAGGAGCATCAGTATACCAGTGACAGTACTATGCTAAACGCAGCCTATCAACCTGCCCGTGCCTACCCTCAAAAAAGCAGTCACACAAAGGTTTCCTAGCAAGTCCCAGCGCAAGCACCAGCCATGGTCCATGAAGGTTCCCAAGGGTTTCTCCTGCTCAGGAGTTCTTCCCTCGCGCCTTCCAGCAGGGAAATCCTTGAGAGCAGCGCTGGTTAAGCCCCCCACTAATTCTCCACAAAGTCCGCCACGCCAGCAATGCCGAGGGAGAATTGACTGGCGTCCTACTCTACTTTCATAGGTTAACTCCCGGCGCACTGCCACCCACCGCTCGCCCTCGCGGTTGACGCACAAACCGATTCAAGAAGGTAAGGGGAACATGGTATAACAGTGCCGTCAAACCAAGGGAGACCAGGAACACCACCGGTGTATACACCAGCTCAAACCAAGGATTCTGGTGCAGCCGAGGGCTGTAGAAACGGGAAAGGATCATGTGCGGCGCTAAGTGCACCAAGTAAATCCCGAAACTATACTTCGCAAGCCGCGTCAGCAC
Organism: Bacillota bacterium; assembly: GCA_012727955.1. NCBI lineage: Bacteria > Bacillati > Bacillota > Bacillota bacterium. The sequence goes on along the minus strand of JAAYGB010000006.1, from coordinate 108,773 downwards.
AGTGTCCTTCATCCAGTGGGGATTGACCAAGCATACCAGCAGCAAGGATACCGACAAGGGAATTAGGGACAGATAGATATTATAGTCCTTGGGAATTCCCTTCGCCTCCAAGGTCACCGCCTCGACGATAAGCAGCGCCAGGGAAGCCACCAGGGCGAGACCGTAAATCCGCCGGCGGTCCCTTTCCACCGGATAGAAACTAACTAAATATCCCGCTGCAAATAGGGGAATCCCGAAGAAAAAGCCGTTGCGGGTCGTCCACAACTGACGGGTAATCCAGGCAATCAAGGGGTTCTTGGCAAAGAGTCCGTAATAGGTGTCCCCCATTACACCGATTCCATACAGGATCAAGGCGATCACAACCAAAGGCCACCTTCTGTCCCCCAGATAGCGATGGTACAGCGTGATGGCAACGATGGCCATGATGAGAGCTGCCATATACCACAGATGGTATTGAATACCGTTAAAGAACAGATTAATTAAGAAGTTCTTTACTGCCCAGCGAGCAAAGAAGATCCGATGCCCCTCGACAAAGATCTGGTACATGCGATACACCAGCGACCACAACAGGTAGACACTAACAAGATAGGAGAGTCTGCGGCGCAGAACGGACCAAACACTGGTGGCGGCCTGCAGTCGTAATGCATACAAATACCCCGAAACAATAAAGAAAAAGGGAACGGCAAATCGTCCGAAAATGTTAGTTAAGGCGAAGGTGAAGTTAGGATAAATCTGTTCAAAGGGAACCGTATGAATCGCTACAACGGATAAAACCGCTATTGTCCTTAGAGCATCGATGCTGTACCAATACCCTGACCCTGGACTCGTTGCTTTCCTTTTTTCCATCATCCCTGCCCCCATCTTGTAAAGTTCAAACAAGTCCTATTCTCCCGATATATTAGGGGCAACTAGCCTGAACCCTCCCAAGAAAAATAGATACAACAAAAGGGCCCAGGGTTATCCCCAGGCCCTTACTTGACTTAGACCAATTTATCAATGCTTTTCTCTTGCGTCCTGATGGGGATCAAGGGCATCCCTTAGCCCATCACCGACGAAGTTAATACTCAGCACAATCAGCAGAATGGCAATCCCCGGTGGAATCCACATCCAGGGCATATTCCGCAGAATATGCAAGGGCCGCGCTCTATTGAGCATATTACCCCAGGAGGGCGCCGGTGGTGGCACTCCCAATCCTAAGAAACTCAGTCCCGCCTCTGACAGAATCGAGGATGCTACACCCAGCGTAGCCGACACCAACAGGGGAGCAATCGCGTTGGGAAGCATATGCCGGAACATCGTCCGCTTGCTCTTGGCCCCAATGGCAACGGAGGCAGTGACAAACTCCACGTTTTTCAACCGGAGAAACTCCGCCCGCAGCAACCGAGCCGGACCGGGCCAGGACAGGACACCGAGGATCATCATGATGTTGTAGATCGACGGGCCCAACAGTGCCGTAGCCGTGATGGCGAGAATCAAAAAGGGAAAACTGTAAAACACATCGGCCACCCGCATGATCAGGGCATCCACCCAACCGCCGAAGTATCCCGACAGGGCACCCAGAATCACACCGAGACTTAGGGAAATTCCCACCGACACCAAGCCCACCGACAGGGAGATCCGACCGCCATACAGGGTTCGGGTTAGGATATCCCTACCCATGTCGTCGGTTCCCAACCAATGCTGTCGAGACGGAGGTTGGTTGCGGGCCCGAAAATCCGCTCGGTTGGGATCATAGGGAGTCAGGAAGGGAGCAAAGATCGCCAGCAGCACAAAAATTATGATTACTACCAAACCAATTACTGCCAAGCGATTGCGCTTAAATCTCCTCCAGACTGCCCGCATCGGAGATTCAATGGTCGGAGACATCTCCTGTTGATTCACTTCTACCTCAAGACTAGCCATCGATATCCCTCCTTTACTCATAGCGGATCCGTGGATCGGCTAGTGCGTAGGATACGTCCGCGATGATGTTCCCCAAGAAGATCAAAACAGCAAACATCAAGTTGATCCCCATCATTACCGGGTAATTACGCTCGTGGGTAGCTTGGATCGCCAAGGAGCCTAAGCCCGGCCACGCAAAGATATCTTCGATGATCACCGCCCCGGAAAAGATACTGGGAATCATAAACCCGACCAAGGTCAAAATCGGCAGCAAGGCATTGCGCAGGGCATGCTTGTAGATCACAATTCCCTCACTTAATCCCTTGGCCCGGGCTGTCCGGAGGTAATCTTCTTGGATCACGTTCAAGAGAGCCGACCGCATATAGCGGGCAATACTGGCGATACTTCCCAGGCCCAAGGTCAAGGCCGGCAGACAGAGATAGCGAAACATGCCCAAAATGGTAAAGGGTTCTCCGGCCATGAAAAAGCCACCGGCGGGAGCTATATTCAATCGCAGAGCAAAGACATATAAAAGGATTAGTCCAAAGAAAAAGCTGGGAACTGAGATACCCAAAAAGGCCAGAACGGTGATGGTGTAATCTAGCACCGTGTACTGATACCGCGCCGATAATATTCCCACCGGAATTCCAATTGCCCAACTCAAAATAATCGACGTGGAGGATAGTAGAATCGTGGCTGGCATCCGCTCGGCAATTAACTCCGCCACCGGTCGGCGAGAACTGTCGAAGGAACGCCCCAAATCCCCTCGCAAGACGTCACGGAGCCAGTTAACGTACTGAACGATAAAGGGCTGATCCACTCCCAACTGGGCCTCACGCTGGGCAATGACATCGGGGTCTAGATTAGGTACCCCCCGCAGATGTTGAACAGGACTACCGGGAGCCAGGGTGATTAATAAATAAAGCAGCAGGGTAAAGCCAAAGAGCACCGGGATGCCTTGGACAACCACTCTGCGAACCAAATATTTCCACATGGGACCACCTCATGAAACGGGAACAGCAAACCGGATATCCAGTTGCTGTTCCCCCATATATCTTGACTTATTGAATCTACTCTATTTGCCCTCAGGCGAGAGCCACAGGCTGCGCAGCAGCAAACCACCCTCTAGCGGACCCAAGGGGCCGGGATTCTCATCGATACCCTGAACCCTCTCATGGATGGCACCGATGACTACTCCGTAGCTCAGGAAAATGTCCGGCAGTTCATAGTTGATCACTCGCTGCCACTCAGCATAGATCTCCTTCCGCTTTTCCGGATCCGTCTCCTCCCGTCCCATTTCAATTAGCTCGTCGGAACGTTCGTTAAAGAACCCGGGGTCATTCCAGACCGAAGAGGAGTGCCAAATTCCGTAAGGATCGGGATCCACGCTTAGGCTCCAACCCATGGTGAACATGTCGAACTCACGGGCGTCAACCCTGTCAACGGCAGCGTTGAACTCCATAAAGACTAGGTTAATCTTAATGCCAAGGTCCGCCATGTTCTGCTGGAACAATAGAGCCATTTGCTCGTTGGCTCGAGAGCCCTCGGGAACAAGAAGCTCTAGCTCCAGACGCATACCATCCTTCTGCAAAATTCCATCTCTTCCAGGCTTCCAACCGGCCTCAGCCAACATCTTCCGGGCCAACTCAGGGTTATAGTCGTAGGAGTTGATACCCTCATCGGTAAAGGCCCAGGAAGCCTGAGGCATCGGTGCATTGGCCTTGATGGCAAAACCTTCCCGAATTACTTCCACATAGGTATCGCGATCGAATCCATAGGTCATTGCCTGCCGGACCCGAACGTCGGCCATTCGCTCCTGCCGCAGGTTAAAGGCAATGTAATTGTAGCTGAGAGCCTCGTACACATAAAGGTCGACAAAATCGATTGCATCCACCTCAGGATACTGTTCCGGAGCAATCTCAACAAAGTCTACTCGACCCTGCTGGATCCAAATCGGCACAGCATCGGTGGCAATCTTTTGAAATACCAGGGTGTCAATATTGGGACGACCCCGGAAGTAGTTGTCGTTAGCCGTGAGAATCACGTGCTGATCAGTCTTGAACTCTTGGAACACAAAGGGTCCAGAACCGATGGGATGGCTGTTGAAGTCTGCCGTCTCCAGCTCACCCACCGGAATATCGGCTAGCAGATGAGCCGGCATAATTCCATAGCCAAAGGATGTCAACAGCGGTGCATGGGGCTTTTCTGTGTTAAAGCGAATTGTGTAATCATCGATAACTTCAATGCCCGGCACCTCGTCGGATTCTCCGTTCTTATAGGCTTCCGCACCTACAAGCACACGGAAGTCACCGTACCGAACCCCAGTATAGTGGGGATGAAGGATGGTCTTGTAAGTATACTCCACGTCTCTGGCGGTGAGCGGAGCTCCGTCATGGAAGGTAATTCCTTCATGGAGGTAAAAGGTAATTGAGCGACTATCTTCGGAGATCTCCCAACTCTTGGCAACGCAGGGTTGGGGAATCAAGTTGCGATCGATTTCAATCAAGCCATCAAAAACTTGGTCAACAATGTACCGGTCGTAAACCTCGGTGTTCAAAATGGGATTGAACATGCCCCGGGGATTGGTGGTAATTCCATACCGGAAGGTTCCACCCTGCACAGGTCCTTCGGCAGCAAAGGCCATGCTGGACACTGCGAAGATCACAGCCAACAACAACAAACCAATCTTCTTCACATCACTACCTCCTTAACTAATGCCTTCCCCGGTGGGCCACGGTAAACTATGGACCCCGGCCGGTGGTCTCAGCCATCGGTTCAGCGGCACTTTCTTTATAATTATGCACTAACCCGAAATTTCCTTGTGTAATCATGCAATTAATATAATGTTAACATAGTTGGATTCCCAAGGCTAGAAAAATCGAAGGCCTAGGTTCGGAAGGGCCTGTGGCCTGCCACGGGCTCACCACCGACCACAACTAGCTATCATCTTCAGGACTCAGCCAAAAGTACATAAGGGATCCGCTTCTCCCTAGTATAACGCCAAATCCCTGCAACGGAAAGCCTTAGTTACCTAGCCAATTTTTCCACGGCAAGCAGCCTGCCATCGGTGTCACTGCCTCATCCCCACTGCGCTTTATGCCCTTAATGCCGACTCATATCCAGTGAAACCAATTATGACCAGAACTATCCATTCTGGCACTTGCCGCCTATTCAACGCAGCGGTCCCCCAAAATGCTGAAGTTACCTGCATGATTTCCACCCTTCGGCGTTGAAGTTTGTCCTAAGACAAAGGAGGGACCAGGACAAGATGACACAGCCCGGTTGGGGAACGTTGTTTCCATATATGCTGAGTTTTGCCGTAGTGGTTGCGGTGCCTCTGGTGATATTCCTCAAAAGACAGCGAGAAAATGCCGGTAGCGGCCTCGTCCCCGAGGACCCGGCCGTGGACCAACTCCGTGACCGCTACGCAGCCGGCGAGATTTCCTGGGAAGAGTATCAGGAGGAAAAGGCGAAATTAACCAAATAAGTGCCGGGGTAGAACCCAGTCAACGAATTGGGTTACCCCTGCTCTTTTTTCGTTTGAATTGGGATTTAATGGGTAGATGGTTGATTAAAGAATAATTCCTAACTGGGAAAAGGGGTGACGGACACTAGATGATGTGGAAGGAAAAGTACCGGGTGGGCGTTGATTTAATTGATCACCAGCACTACGAACTCTTCAGTCGGGTCTCCCAATTCTTGCAAGCGATGCAGGAGGAGGGTGACTGGGATAGCAAGCTTGACGAGGTAAAGCGTACCATGGTCTTTATGCAAAATTACGTAGTTGAGCACTTTACCGACGAGGAGAGATACCAGCGGGAAATCAGTTATCCCGGGTACGAGGCCCACAAGAAGGCCCACGACGATTTTAAAGCCACTGTCGGGGAGTATGCCAAGAGTTTTGAGAGCGAAGGCTATACCCAAGAGTTGGTGCAGGAGTTTGGAGCCAAGCTGATGACCTGGCTGATCATGCATGTGGCAGCGGCTGACCAGAGGATTGGAGCCTATGTCCGGCAACAGGGGGGCGAAGGCCAATGAAAGCACAATACATAGATCCCTTCTATCAGGCAACGAAAGAAGTTTTCCGCCTCATGCTAGACTTAGAGGTGCAAAGGGGTGCTCTGCGGATAGCGAAGGACCTCATTCCCAGCAAAGAGGCCAGTGTAATCATCGGGGCCACCGGAGATTTGTCCGGCTCCATCCTGTACAGCTTTCCCAAGGACATGACTTTGACCATGGTGAAAATTATGTCGGGAATGGAGCTGAACAAGCTAGACAGCTTCGTCGTCTCAGCCCTGGGCGAGGTCGCCAACATTATCAGCGGCAATGCGATGACGCTGCTGAGTGCCAACAACTGGCACTGCGATATTACCCCGCCCCAGGTGGTAATCGGGGCCTCCGATTCCCTGTCGATGGCCACCGACGTGGCCCTAGTCATCCCGATGCAGACAGCCATTGGAGACTTTGATATCAATATTACCCTTAGAGAAAACAAAGCCTAATCTTAAGTCCGCTTACCGCCAGAGCTCCCACCCCACCGGTGAGGGCTCTGTTTATGTTTACAGGGAATCTGCCCGTGGGCTGCGAATTGTGACAAAGAAGTTCAAAGAGATGGAGACGATTACATGGACAAGGATAACCAACGCACTTTGAAGGTGTTAGCCATCGGCAACAGTTTCAGTGAAGATGCAACCTACCACCTATATGACATCGCAGCAGCCTGTGGAGCCCAGGACATTAAGATTGGAAATCTGTACATCGGCGGATGCAGCCTAGCCACCCACTGGGAAAATGCCAAGGGGAATATTCCAGCCTATCGCTACGACAAAAACACCGATGGAACCTGGCGATACGCGGAAGACCGGACACTGCTTGAGGGCCTGCAAGACGAAGCCTGGGACATCATCACTCTCCAGCAGGTCAGCCACTTCAGCGGGCTTAGGGCTACCTACACTGAAGACGATGTGTTGACCAACCTAATTGATTATGTCAATACCCATAGGGCCAACCCCGATGCCCAACTGGCTTGGCATATGACCTGGGCCTATCAGGCCGACAGTACCCACGAGTTCTTTCACTTGTATGATCATGATCAAACCAAGATGTATAACGAAATAGTAACCACCGTCAAGGAAGAGATCCGGGGAAACCAAGCCTTCGCTACCATCATCCCCACGGGCACCGCGATCCAAAATGTCCGCACCAGTCCCGTCGGGGACACCCTAACAAGGGATGGTTTTCACTTAAGCTGGAACCTAGGCCGATATATCGCAGCCTTGACCTACCTGGTTGCGTTGACGGGTTGGTCCATCGATGAGCTCACCTATGTTCCCGATGACCGAGAGATTCCACCGGAATATCTTCCGATTATCAAGGAAGCCGTCGCGGCCGCTGTAGAAAACCCCTTCCAGGTCACACAATCCAGCTATCGCTAGAAACTAGGCCCACCCCCTTGGGGTGGGCCATAGCTTTGCTTTGCTTTGCTTACCTTGCTCCCCAGCCATCGTTGGGCCGAGGTCCCATCTTGAGAATAAGCTCACCGCCCTCGACGATATCAGCGTGGTTAACCCAAGGCTGGTCGAGGCTTCTTCCGTTAATCCCCGCCCCTTGAATATACTTGTTCTGCTGGGATACGTCTTCCGCCACGATGCTGAAGCTGGCACCACTCTCCAAGTGGATCCTAACCTCTTCGAAGAGTGGGCTGCCCAGATCGTAGATGGGACGTCCGGGGCACACGGGATACATCCCCATGGCACTAAAGACATACCAGGAAGACATCGCGCCCCCGTCTTCGTCGCCGCAGATTCCCAAGGGTCCGTCCCCGTACCAAAGGTCCATAATCTGTCGGACCCGACGCTGGGTCTTCCATGGAGCTCCGGCGTAGTTATAAAGATAGGGGATGTGAAAACTTGGTTCGTTACCTTGGGCATATTGACCAATCAGACCGGTGGCATCGGGAAACTGCTTGAGGAAAAAGTACTTAGGCACATCATACTGTTCCGTAAAAAGAGCATCTAACCGCTGCTCAAAGGCCTGTGGTCCACCCATCAGCTCCATCAATCCGGCAATATCGTGCTGCACGTGGAAGGTGTAAATCCAGGAGTTGCACTCGGCAAAGTAGTCCCTACCCCCCTGACCGCCACCTAGTTTTGGATCGAAGTCTTCGACCCAGTTGCCAGCAGCATCCTTGGGTGCCATGAAACCAATCTCAGGATTGTACAAGTTCCTATAGTTTTTGGACCGCTCCATGAAGTATTCGTAGTCATCCTGGAGATTAAGGGCCTTGGCTAGTTGAGCTAGACACCAGTCGTCATAGGAATGTTCCAGGGTAACGGAAACCGCCTGCCGCCGCTCGAAGGAGTGTACCTGGGAAACCGTCTCCTCTTCACCCTTTTGTAAGGCCGGAAAGAACCCCTTTTCCAAGTAGATTTCGTCTAATTCCGTCTTGGGCCCTATTCTCCAGGGCAGCTTTGTGCCCTCCATAGCATTTTTCTTCAGGGCTTCATAGGCAAGGGGAAGATCAAAATCCCGGTAGCCCTTCATATAGGTGTCGGCAATCAGTGCCGCTCCATGGTTTCCCAGCATGATGGGTAAGGCTCCCTGCAAATGGGGGAAGGATGGAAACCATCCACACTGTTCATACATTCGCAGATAGGAAGCAATCATTTCCAGTTGCCGCTGGGGCTCAAGGAGCAGCTGTAGTGGATGCATACAGCGATAGGTATCCCACAGGCCATCATTGACATAGAAGTCATGGCCCTGGGTTAAGTGCACTTTCCCGTCAAAACCACTGAAATAGCGGCCAGACTCGGTGATGTTGACCATCCGACCCATAGCTCGGTAAAGGGCAGTATAGAAAATGGTCCGCTGCTTAGTGGTTCCACCCTTGACTTCGATTTTGCTCAAGGCCGAGTTCCACTGATCCCGAGCTCCGCTGACCACCCCGTGCCAGTCCCACCCAGGAATTTCATTATGGAGATTTTCTCTAGCCTGTTCCACGCTTATGTAGGATAGTCCCACCTTCAGTTCAATCACACTGCCTCCTACCCCGGCAAAATCCGCGACAACACCGGATTGCCGCTGGCGAATCTCACCCGTCGGCGAGGACAGCTCAAGATAGAAGTAACTGGCCACACCGGCCAAATCCGCCCAGCCAGCTATTGTGGAATTGTCAGCAAACTCCACCTGCCCCCTATCACCGACGTTAATCCAAAGCCTCACCACTTCCTCGGTCCTGGGAGGATGGAAGCGAAAATAGGCGGCCCTTTCCGTTACGCTATACTCAACGGAAAGATCATAGTCCTCCAGCAGAACGGAGTAGTAGTAGGGCGTGGCCGTCTCAAAATCATGATCATAAAGGGAGGCCAAGTCATCGGGATTGTCGGCAACCCCTCCCACCGTGGCCATCAGGCTGGCACCTCCGATGGGGAAGTCGTAGATTTTGTCTGCTAAGTAGCGATCAACAACTCCCGGGGCGGTTCGGGGAGCGATTCGCATCATACTGTGGGGCAGCATCACCGTCGGAGACGTAGCAGTTAGCAAGTGGCCAATTCCCCCGATATTGGGATTAACGTAATCAACGGGTGACATGGCGTCCTTCTTCATTCCATTCCCTCCTGCACTAAATCCAAAATACCACAGAAAGGGGGGCATGCAGCCCCCCTACATCAAAAGCTACCTGTAGTTAGCTCCTAACCAATAATACCACCGGCTAAACTAGCTCTCCTGCAACCCGACCTTCAAACTAACGGTGCGATAGGGTGCGATGGTGAACGTCGCCCGTCTCCCTTGAACCAAGATATCACTGTCACCGATCATCTCTTCATTGATGTCAACGAAGTAGGCGTATTTCACCGGTTGGGCAAAGTCGATCACCACTTCACTGGACTGCCCCTGGGCCTCATAGAGCCGCAACAGGATTTCGCTGCCCTCGATCTCTGTCTCAGGGCGCTTCACCGCGGCCAACACTGCCCCGCTGACAACCTCCAAGAAGCTCCGATTCAAGGGCAGAGATCCTCCCTTTGCCTTCCTGCTGGCGGAAAGCGCGGTCATAGGATGATTGGCGTCATAGGCCCGGTTAATAGCCAGATGGTTTTCCTCCGACAAATCGGGATACAGCGAGAGTCGGAAGCGATGAATCTTGCCGTTTTCCGGATAGGGATCGGGATCAAAGGAGCTTCGGATCAAGCTCACCGCCAGGGAATTGTCTACCCCACGGAATCCATATTTCGAGTCCGTGACGATGGCAAATTGGCTTTTGCCCGAGGAATTTACCGCCAAGGCCCAGCTGTTGGCGGGAACATCTCTGTCCATGGGCTCCCGCTCCACCACGCCATAGGGAATGTCGTATTTGTACTTGGCACAGTCATAGGCCAAGGGCACACAGTAGTTAAGCTGCGGAACCCCCTTCTCTCGGTTGCCAATCTCGTGCCAATCGCACTCGACGACTAAGTCCAGCTTCGGCGAACCCTTGTCTAGGATCACGGTAACCCGCAGTTTGGAGCTTCTCACTGGAACTTCATAGGTAATGCTTTGGCGAAGCAAACCCCTTTCGATCTTAGTAACCTTCGCATCCTGAGTGATGTTGTCGATCCGCTGATACCGGCCGATGCGCCAAGCGGTACCCCGATCGATATCCTCATCGATCATCCGGAATCTCGCTCCCGACGGGCCGATCAGTTCTTCGCCGGTGTCCTTATTGAGCAAGGATACTAGGTTGCAGTTGACGGGATCCAGCACCGCCTTGAGCCTTTCGTTTTCCAAGGTTAGGTCGGGGATGGGCTCCACCCGAGGATCCCGCGGGAAGATAATTTCTCCCTTGGCAACTGGGCTCTCCGTAGCCGCATAGGTGCTGTAACCACAGGCGGGAACCTTAGCCTCAACTAGCACCTTGACATAGGTGTGACCCCAGTAGTGTCCCTGGTCAATCACCTGATGACCGACCGCATTGCCAGCGGTATCCTTCCATTCCAGGCGCTCAAGGTCATAGTCCCAGTCCCACAACAGCACTTCGACCAACTCCTGTCGAGAATGGGCCGAGGGATTGAAGACATGGAAGACCCTGGTTTTGCCGGCACCAACGGAGGATTGGGAGATCTGGAAGTTCTCAACGCCGAACCCAACTCCGGCGCCCTCGGACCGGGTAGCAGAAATGTCTTCCTCGGGGATCAGCGAGGAGGTGTCGATTTGCTTACTCAGGGCAATTAGGGCCCGCTTCTTGGCGCTGCTGGCAATTCCCATCGCCTCTTGAAAGAGTCCCAGAGCATGCTCTCGAGTTCCGATGACACAGGATCCCGGGAGGATGTCATGAAACTGGTTAAACAGTACCTTCTGCCAAGCGGAGGCAAAGGCTTCGGCAGGATAGGGAGCTCCCACAGTTTGCGCGATACTGGCGAAGGTCTCGGCTTCGTTCAAGGCGGCCTCGCCTACCCGGTTTGCTTGCTTGATGCGGCTTTGGCTGGTATAGCAGCCGGTGAAAATGAAGTTCTTCTCCACCTGGGTCACCGGCAGATTGTCCTTGACCGCCTCCACAGCCTTGAAAAACTCGCCGAAGGTACCAAACCGAAGGCGAGGGAAAATCGGCCAAGTCGCCATATCCCGAATCCTCTCGATATCTCTTCGGGTCGGTCCACCGCCGTGATCGCCCACACCGTAGACCTTAAGCCACGTGGTCAGGCCATATTGCTCACACAGTTGAGGAATGGCATAGGCTAGACTCGGCTCGATATTGGCGTTATACCAGAAGGGCTCCCGATAGACAATGATGGAACTGCCCGAGGGCGCCTTCCATTGCTCCAGGTAGTCTCCTTGGGCACCCCGACAGTGATAGTAGTACTTCACGCCGCCATTGGCCAAGATCTCGGGAACATTGGCATTGTGTCCAAAGGTGTCGGGTTCAAAGGCGATATTCAAGGATTCCGGAGCAATGTCCAAGAGCCTAGACAAATATTGCTTGGTGTACAGGATATGCCGGGCCATACTCTCGCCATTGGGCATGTTCTTGTCAGCCTCGACCCAAGCTGAGGCGGTAACTTCCCACCGGCCTTCCTTGACCCGCTTCTTGATCTGGGCCAGCATCTGGGGATCATGCTTTTCCACGATTTCGTAGACGGAAGCCTGGGATTGAGAAAAGGTATACTCAGGATACTCTTCCATCAAATCCAGCATCGTCCGGAAAGTATCTAGGGTGATGACCACCGTTTCATCCCAGCGCCACATCCAGTTCATGTCGATATGGGCGTGGGCCGCGCAAAGCACTTCATACTTCTTCGCTGCCTCGACTATGGGCTGCAGCTGCCCTTCCGCTTCCTCGACAAGGCCTTGGGTAATTGTCCCCAGTTCCCTGTGGCGCTGGGCGACAAACTCAATTACCTCAACCAGAAGCTCATCATACTTGCCGGCGTTAAGTCGTGAAAGATGATAACCATAGGTGAGTTCCGCTCCGATCCGTTCGCCCCAGTATCCAGCTTGAGCAAAGTCATCTACCTTAGTCAAGAGGATATTTAAGTCCCCCATCGACCTATAACCTCCCTGTGATGGCATTTATGCATTAACCCTTGATTCCCGTTAAGGTAACACCTTCAATAAAGTGCTTCTGACCTATGAAGAAGAAGACAATTACCGGCAGAATCATCAACGCGGTGGCAGCCATCAGCATACCAAACTCGCTGGTGGCTCCTGAGGTCTGGGCTTGAAATAGTCGCAGTCCTAAAGACAGCGTATACTTGCTTTGGTCGTTGATGTAAATCAATGGGCCCATGAAGTCATTCCAGGCTCCCATGAACCGAAAGATGGAAATAGTGGTAAGTACCGGTCGAACCAGGGGAAGCATAATCTTGGTATAGATCTGAAACTGATTGGCTCCATCGATCTTGGCGCTTTCCTCCAGCGACTGGGGTATCGTCATAAAAAACTGCCGCACCAAGAAAACGTTGAAGGCTCCCCCTCCAAACCATGCTCCCAGCCAGAGGGGATAATAGGTGTCAACCATTCCCCACCGGGAGTAAAGGACATACAGGGGAATCATAGTTACTTGACCGGGAATCATCATGGTGGCTAACACCAAGATAAAGAGGGCATCTCGTCCTGGCCAACGCAGCCGCGCAAAGGAATATCCCACTAATGGCGCGGTAATCACTACACCGGTAACATTCATAAATACAACAAACACTGTGTTCTTGAGAAATTGCAGGAAAGGGAAGTAAGTCCACATGCGTACGTAGTTATTCCAATTCACCGGATTGGGAATGATGTCCGGGGGAACTTTGAAAATATCTGTATCCAATTTGAGGGAAGTGGAGAGCAGCCAAATTAGTGGAAACATGAATATGATGGAACCCAGGATCAGAAATATATGTCGGACCAGCTTTGCCACCTGTTTGCGATGGGGGTTGAATAACGCCTGGTATCTCTCCTTAAGCGACGCCGGAGCAAAGGCAGTGTTTTTCGCCACAGTAGGTCCTCCTCTCAAGCTTGTTCATAGTGCACCCAATGTCTCGAACCAATGAGATTGATCAGAGTGAAAATCATGATTATGACAAATAGGACCCAGGCCATACCCGATGCATACCCCATGCGCCAAAACTGGAAGGCATTGCGATACAGATGTAATACATAGAAGAGTGTTGCGTCGTTGGGTCCTCCGCTGGTCATGATAAAGGCTTGGGTAAACACTTGAAAGGATCCGATTATCCCGGTAACCAACTGGAAGAAAAGTGTAGGTGAAAGCAGTGGCAAGGTGATACGCCAAAATCTCGTCCAGACACCGGCTCCATCTAGTTCTGCAGCCTCATAGTAGGTTTTAGGGATATTCTTTAGACCGGCCAAGTAGATAATCATTCCGCCACCGGCTCCCCACAGGGACATGATGATCAGTGAAGGCTTCGCCCAGCGGGGATCCCCTAACCAGGCCGGTGCCTTCAAGCCCAAGGCCTCAACGGCAAGGGTCAGCAACCCGTAATTGGGATTAAACATCCATGACCACAGAATCGAGCTAGCCACAATCGGTACAATCGATGGCATGTAGTACATTGTCCGATAGACCGCAATCCCCTTGATATCTGCGTTCAGGATGAGAGCTATCCCTAGTCCGATGATAATTCCAATGGGCACACTGAAGGCTACATAGTAGAAGGTGTTTCCCAGCGACTTCCAAAAGGCCGGATCCCAATTGAACATCTCAATATAGTTTTCCAGACCAATCCAATAGGGCTCCGAGAGAATACTGTATTCCGTAAAACTATAGTAGATTGAAGCCACAATGGGATAGGCTGTAAACAGAATAAAACCGATGAACCAAGGTGAGGCAAATAAATACCCAGCTATAGCTTCGCTGCGTCCCAATCGATTTCGCCTTTTTCGCCTAATCATATACTAGAGCCTCCCTACTGTGTAAAAGGGTAGTGGGGAGAGCCATCCCCCCTAGCTCAATCTTGGACTCAAACATCTTAGTTTTCCCGATCATACCTCTGCCAGAAGCGGTCAAGCTCTCTCTGAACTACACGATTGGCATAGTCTAGAGCCTGTTGTGGAGTCATCTCGCCGTAAATGCCTCGGTCGAGGGCGCGGGCCAGTTCGACGTAAAGGACCTCTCCAACGGGAGACACTGGACGGGCCCGGGAATACTCAATTGCATCCAACCCAGCCATCACTGCATTCTTGATAACTTCGTTGTCTATCGGTGCCACATATTCAGCAATCATATAATCGTTCGTTGGGTTATAAGCATAGGGGAAGGGGATGTGGTATTGGCTTCCCCGCTCTAGAGTATAGGCCGCGGCCCCCTGCTCTTTGTATTTTGGTCCTTCAGTGGTCAACCAACGAATAACCTCAAAGGCTGCCTCGGCGTTCTTCGCACCCTTAGGAATAGCGAAGGACCAACCCCCGGACCACGTAATCTGAGGTTTCCCCGCAGGAGCCGGCGGAAGGGCCGCCCCAAAATCCAAGTCCGGCTTATATCTGGCGTAACTTTGAGTTGCGTTATTGACATTGATCAGCATTCCCACTAGCCCGGTCAGAAAAGGATTGTTGGCCTCGCCTTGAAAGGTGGACTGATAGGCATTTACCTTCTCGGCACCGCCGAGCATTTCATAGAAGTCCGCCACAAATTGCAGTGCCTCCACCATTTCTGGCGCATTCACTAGAGCGGTCCGTCCGTCTTCGCTCAAGATTTCAGCGCCATTGGCAAACCCGTATAGATAGAGCCGGGAATTACCATATGCCGGGATAAAGCCTATCCTCTCGAATTTGCCTTCGTCATCAACTCGAGTGATCTTCTGGGAGTAGGCAACAAGATCGTCCCAGGTCTTCGGAGGAAGCTCCGGGTCCAGTCCTGCGTCCATAAATACGTCTTTATTCCAATACAATGGCCGTGTATCGGTATCCCAAGGCAGTCCCCACAGCTGGCCATCAAAACGCAGCTCATCAATGGTATAGTCCACATAATTGCTGACATCGAAATTGTGGATCTCGATAAACTGATCGATGGCCATTAGTGCATCCCGAGAGGCGAACTGCGCCGCGGTGAAGCGATCCAACCAGGTCACATCGGGAGGGTTACCACTGGCTATGGCCGCCAACAATTTCGCTACATCTTGGGTAGCATAACCGGCAGTTCCGGGAGTAGATTGCGGCACTAATTCGATATCCCGATGACTGGCGTTAAAGGCATCGATCATTTCTTGGTTTCCGCTACCAATCTGCAGCGGATTGATACCCCAAACAATTACTTGCGTCTTTGCCTGAGTTGGAACCGACAGCATCAGCACCGCCAAGGCTAGGACAACAAGTAATAATCCCTCCGGCCTTCTCACGAATAATCCCTCTTCTCCTTGAAATTCCGCTTTGTAGCGGATAGCCTATCACAGGCAAGTAAGGAGCTATATCTCCACTACATAACTCACCTGCAAAAGGGGCACACAGGATAGCAGGGGGGAGTAATCCCCCCTGGCACTCTAGGTCCCAAGAAGCCTAGTTTTCTTGATCATACCTCTGCCAGAAGCGATCAAGTTCTCTTTGGACTACGCGGTGGGCATAGTCTAGAGCCTGTTGTGGAGTCATCTCGCCGTAAATGGCTCTGTCGTTGGCTCGAGCAAGCTCAACCCAGAGCACTTCGCCGACGGGAGATACTGGACGGGCCTGGGAGTGCTCAATGGCATTCAAGCCACCCATGACCGCCTCCCGGACAACGGTGTTGTCGATGGAAGCTACATACTCTTCAATCATGTAGTCGTTGGTTGGTGTATAGGCATAGGGGAAGGGAATGTGGTACTGGCTTCCCCGCTCCAAGGTGTAGGCCGCGGCTCCCCGCTCCTTGGGCTTCGGTCCTTCGGTGGTCAGCCAGCGAATGACCTCAAAGGCTGCCTCGGCGTTCTTCGCACCCTTGGGAATGGCGTAGGACCATCCTCCCGACCAGGTCGTCTGGGGCTTTCCTGCCGGAGCCGGAGGCAGGGCTGCGCCATAGTCGAGATCTGGCTTATACCGGGCATAGGTTTGCGTCGCGTTGTTTACGGTGACCAACATGCCCACCAAACCAGTCAAGAAGGGATTGTTAGCTTCGCCTTGGAAGGTGGATTGATAGGCATTAACCTTCTCGGCGCCACCAAGCATTTCATAGAAGTCCACCACAAATTGCAGTGCCTCCACCATTTCCGGAGCGTTCACTAGGGACGTACGTCCATCGTCACTGAGAACTTTGGCGCCGTTGGCGTAGGCATAGAGATACAGCCAGGTGTTACCATAACCAGGAATGTATCCGATACGTTCAAACTTGCCCTCGTCATCGACCCGGGTGATCTTCTGGGTGTAGGCAATCAGTTCGTCCCAGGTCTTGGGAGGAACCTCAGGATCTAGTCCTGCGTCTCTAAACACGTCCTTGTTCCAATACAATGGCCGTGTATCGGTATCCCAAGGCAATCCCCAGAGCTGGCCGTCAAAACGCAGCTCATCAATGGTGTAGTCGACGTAACCGCTGACATCGAAATTGTGGATCTCGATAAACTGATCGATGGCCATCAGTGCACCTCGGGAGGCGAACTGGGCCGCAGTAAAGCGATCCAACCAGGTCACATCGGGCGGATTGCCGCTGGCGATGGCAGCCAGCAGTTTCGCTACGTCTTGAGTAGCATAGCCACCGGTTCCGGGAGTAGATTGCGGCACTAATTCGATATCCGGATGGCTGGCGTTAAAGGCATCAATCATTTCTTTGTTTCCGCTACCAACCTGCAGTGGATTAATACCCCAAACGATTACTTGGGTCTTTGCCTGAATCGGAACCGACAGCATTAGCGCCGCCAAGGCCACGACAACAAGTAACAATCCCACTGTCCTTTTCACGGATAATCCCTCCAAATAAGTTGTAGAAATCACACCTACGCAAAGCAACTAGCCAATGCGCAGCCAACATCTTTGCTCCAAATCACCCCCTTTACTGCCTGTCTCAATGAAAGCCGATCTGTTTAAGTAAATCTGTAGTAGGTCTCAATTCATCCTATTCACATCGAGCCCTTAACATGTCTATCACTTACTTATGGGTCCAGAGCTCTGTAGGGAAAGTATGCACGTCGGACAGCTACCATAACAATCATTTTAATTTTGGCAAGTCTTTGCGTATTCGTAAATCTCTTTTCTTTGTCGCCATTTTCTTTCTAATCTCTTGTGGTGTTTCGGCTCGGCCAATCCCCCCTCACCATTGGTCCCAAAAATACCACCCGATTGGCATTTCCAGGACAATGCCCGCTGAGCGCCGAAAATGACAAGACTAGAAAAACATCGGACGTAGGGTTCATATAGAGAGTACCTAAGGAAATGAGGGTCTGTCTTGTTGAGGGGATTTGCTATTTTGCTGGGGTTTCAATTGTTGGGTGAGGTCTTGAGGAGCTTGATCGGCTGGCCCTTACCGGGACCGGTAGTAGGGATGGTCTTGCTAACCATTGCCCTGGACCTGAAGATTGTCCCCCTTAGGGCCGTGGAAGAGGCCAGTGAGATGCTGCTGGGGAACATGGGGCTTCTATTTGTTCCCGTTGGAGTTGGGTTATTGGCCTTTGGTGCTGTGCTGAAGGAGGGCCTCTTGGCAATTGGGATCAGCTTGGTGGCCAGTACCCTACTAACTCTAGCAGTTACCGGATGGGTGACCCAGGCTCTACAATCTAGAACACAATCCAAAAAGAAAGGAGTTAACCAAAGGTGGCAGTTCTAGAAGAACCGGTTGTCTTAGTTGCCATTACGATTATCGTCTATTATTTTTTTGTGGAATTATGCCGCAGGGTGCCTAACCCCATTGCCAATCCAATTCTGCTGGCAATTCTGACGCTCATTGCCTTCGTGAAGCTGGCTGACATTGACCTGAGTGTCTATCAAAGGAGTGGCACACTCCTTAGCTTCTGGTTGGGGCCAGCCACGGTAGCTTTAGCGGTACCTCTCTATCGGCATCTTCCTTTGATCCTGAAACACAAGGCTACCATTGGCATCGGGATTGTAGTTGGCTCGTCTACGGCAGTGCTTTCCGCGGTTGGTACAGCCAAGCTGCTTAAGGCCAGTTCCACAGTCGTCGCGGCTTTGGTTCCGAAGTCTGTGACTACCCCCATCGCCATTGAGATTAGCCGTATGATCGGGGCTGATCCAGAATTAGCCGCTGGCCTAGTCATTGCTACGGGAATCTTAGGCGCAATCCTGGGACCGCAGTGGCTTCGAATCTGTAAGGTCACTTCACCCTTTGCTCGGGGGCTAGCCATGGGAACGGCATCCCATGCCATTGGCACTGCTCGAGCCCTGCAGGAGGGTGAACTCCAGGGCAGTACCTCGGGCTTGGCGATAGGACTGGCGGGACTCTACACCGCCCTAATCTCTCCTTTGATTGTCTGGTGGCTGCTTTAGTGCCCATGCACTAGAGCAGCCACTGGTGTTTTTTAGTGTCTATTCATGAACAATGTACCGAAGCGAGCGATCGAGAGTAGCGGCAATTCGCCCGACAGAAAACCGCGCTGACTTAATTGAAGAATTCAGGTTAAAACTATGGAACTACCTGCCTAGTTAGCTGTTACTACTTATTGACCAAAGGAGGCGGTTCAACACCACAGAGCACCTCCTCAGACAGCCATCCAGCTGCACCTGCAGATCCTCGACGGGGTCCTGCCCCTTCTGAAGCAGGGCTGGTAATCCACCTGTCAATGCAATCCGTTAAGCTCATCGAAGTACCGTAGGTTCGGCCAAAGGGAATCCACCAACAACTAGAAGCAAGGCCTCATGCCCCGATGACCCAGTTCGACAAGCAAAGGAATCGGGGCATAGGGTGCCTTGGTGGAGTGGTTAATCTGGGCTGGCTTCTAATCATATTCATTCTCTGGACAGGATATAGGTGGATAGAAGCTTATACATTAAGCGGGAATTTCCCCGCAGATGCCTTTGTCGAAACCGCGGAATACTATGCTAAGTATCAAGTCCGTACCCGATGGTGATGATGGAAAGTCTGGTCAAGAGGGCTGGTATTAAGGCAGGGGCAAGATTGCTTGACATTGCCTGTGGCTCTGGATAAGTCTGCATTCCCCTCGCCGCTGCCTTTGAATCCGTACTGGCTGTGGCTCTTGAGCGGAAATGATAGAAATAGGGGAAAAGCTGCAGGGGATCAGGGAGTAACTAATATTCGCTGGATAGTTGATAAGGCGGAGAATCTCGAAATAGAACGCGTTTCAATTCAACTAATTACTATAGGGGAAGCCTTTCACCGACTGAATCAGTTTAGATCGCACCTATTCCTTTGTTCACTCCCAGGATTGGACGATTGATTCCATCATAGGTTGCTTGTATTCTACCTTGCTCGAAGAGGGGCTTAGGGGCAAAAATCGATGACTCCGAGAAGAATCTTTATGAGGCATTGGTTGCATACGATCCACGGGGTATCTATCAGGAGACGATGGTCCTTGGCTATACCCTCGGCAGAAAGCCCCATTGACGAAAAAAGAGTGCGAGAGACTATGTCCCGCACTCTTCTTGTTGTTGACTTGGATTCGGTCCCTACCGCTTAATAAAGTATTGCTCAGGGTAGGTGTTTCCAGGACTGCCTAAGAGGTAGTCCTCGGGCGCAACCTCGGGCACATTGCGGAAATAGTCCTTTACCACAACCAACGCCGGGTCGGAACCCACGGTACCGATAAACCACAAATATTCACTTTGAAGCTGGAGGATCTCCTGCGTTAGGCGAATCTGCTCGGCTTCATCGGGAGTAGACTTTGCCTGATCATACAGTTCAAAGGCTTTCAGGTAGACACCCGTTGGTTTGACACCCCTAGTTCCACCGCTGTCATACCACAGATTCCAATCGTGGGCAATCTCCCTACGGTCTCCCCGGGGCAAGAGTTTATCGGGGTTGACCAAAGGGGTCAGCTGGTAGTCCATCGTCCAAAAGGTGACCTGTGTGATGCCGGCGTCAGCCCTGGTAAACCAGTAGGAACGTTCCAGTACTTTAAAGTCGGTACTGATTCCCACCGCCTCCCAATAATCCTTGACTAGCTCGGCGATGTCAATCCAGGGTCCCCATCCGCCCTCAGGAATTTCAATCAGCACCTGCAACCGCTTGCCGTCGGGACGTAGGCGATATCCCTGGGCATCTCTTTTATCTAGGCCAATGCTGTCCAGTAGGCGATTGGCCTCGTCGGGGTTGTAATCGGCATAGGCCCGAGCAAATTCTGGCTTGTAGTAGACTGATTCTGCCACTACCGTTGCCTGTCTCGGCTCCCCCAGGCCAAAAAACATCAGCTCGTTGATTTCATCACGATTAATCGCCAAGGAAGCCGCCTGTCGAAACTTTTCATTCAGGAATATGTCCCGCAGAATCGGATCGTCAGGATAGTTCAGGTTGAAGGCAATATAGGGATTGGCTCCGATCCCCCGAGGCCACATTAACACTCGATATCCCGATCGCTCGCTGTTTTCCATTAGCAAAGGATAATTGAGAAACTGGATGTGACGCAGCTGCATATCGATATCGCCGGAAACAGCCATTAAATTGATTACTTCGGCGTTATCGGCATAGTGCTGCACGACGCGATCAATATAGGGCAGCTGATTTCCCTCGGGATCGACCTTCCAGTAGTAGGGATTTCTCTCCATGATATAGGGAGGCTTAGCAGGATCAGAAATCAACTTCCAGGCGTTGATCGTCGGCTCATCGGGATTCTTTAGTGGGTCAGCCTTAAGGTTAAACAACTGATACCAGGCCTCTAGGCCCGCGGCCCGAGTTGCCTGCATCAGCTCCTCCTCATGAGCATAGCGAGGATGGAATTGACTGAGGTAGTGTTTGGGCCGTGAAACCATCTGAATTGTGTTTGGCTGGGTCAGCATCTGCGGAAAGAGCCCATAGGGACTGGCAAATTCAACCCGAACAGTGTAATCGTCAACCTTACTTAGGATCCCCGGTACCCCTTCAATGGTGAACCAGGACGGAATCACCGGAGTAAGCTCTTCGTTCAAGATAATGTCTTCATACCAGAATAGGATGTCATCGGCGGTGTAGGCAGCTCCGTCGGACCAACGCATCCCTTTGCGCAGATGAAAAGTGAATACCCGCCCTTCGTCGGCGACCTCCCAACTGGCAAAGACATTCGGCAAAACTTCAGAACCATCGATATTTCTGCGCAGGGGCGGATTGTAGGTGATTCGGGTGACCCCTGCCAGGTCACTGAGCCCCAGGAAGGCACGGTTCCATGTGCCTCCGTACTGCCCTATCTCCTCTACTACCGGTACAACCACTGGATTTTCCGGAAGCCGCTCCTCAACGGGAGGCAACTTCCCCTGTTGGACCAATTCCCTGAGCATTGGTGCCTCGTTGTAAGCCCACGCTGCTGCGCTCCCAGCCAAGAACAGAACAATGAATAGAAGAACAACCCTCCAAGCAGATCTGTTGACTATCGATTCAGCCCCCTTACCCTTGGTATTCTTGCAGACTTATCTTTATTTTCTGCCATTGGATTTCCTCCTATTGACCGATTGTCCTCTTTTGTTCAGTGAGAAGAAGCGGTAGCCTGTATTCATCCCACCACTGGAAGGTGCTGGGCACCGGTAAGAGAAATTCCTACTAGAAGAAATACTAGATACGGGAGGATCAATAGTGAAAAAACGCCCTTTCAGTCCCGAAGATTTGTACCGGTTCAAAAGCCCTGGCGGAGTCCAAGTCTCCTCCGACGGACAATACACTGCCTACGTGGTGCAACGCTGTGATCAGGAGAAAGACGAGACCCTAACCGACATTTTCATCACTAACAACACCACTCTAGCCTCCAAACAACTGACCTTTTCAGGGAAGGAGTCTGCCCCTGCCTTTTCGCCCGACGGGAAGCGGCTGGCTTTCATCTCATCCCGGTCAGGCAAAAGCCAAATCTGGCTGATCCCCATCGATGGTGGAGAGGCCTGGTGCCTTGAGACTAAAGAGGCTGTTTCCGGCCCCCTGGTATGGACCCCCGATGGCAAGCACATCATCTACAGTGCTGAGGTTTTCAGTCAGGATCGGCAAACCTGGACGCCCTACCCCGGAGCACCGGACTATGACCGGGAGCGGTTAGCCCAGCTAGCTGACAAGGTCCATAGGAAAAACACCAAGGATGAAAACGAAGAAGACAAGAAGGCCAATGAAGTTAAGGTGATTACCCGCTTTCATTACCGCCATGATGGTGAGGGTTATTTCGGCCACAGTCGCAGGCAAGTGTTCATCACTCCTGTCCCCGGGGCACCGGTCCTCGATTGGAAACCCCAGAGCCGGCAGATTACCGAAGGAGATTACGATCATAGCAGTCCGACAGTGTCGCCCGACGGCAAGTACATCGTCGTTAGCGCCCGACGCACCGACACCGCCGACTATGATCAAAAGTCCGATCTCTGGTTATTTGAACTAGCCAGCGGCCGCGGTCATCTTCTCTATGATGCTCCCGGACCCTGCTACAGCCCTAAGTGGTCCTGGGACGGTAAGTATATCGCCTTCATGGGTCATGACAGCAAGTTCAGTGTCTCCACTACTACGGACCTGTGGATTATCGATGTGAGTCAGTACCTAACTCAACTGCAAACCCAGGGAGAGTCCCAACCCCTTACCGCCGATGCAGCGCAAAACATAACCCGGCCCATGGATCGACCCGTCGGAGGCGCGGGCTCCGAGATCGGCTTCCGAGGCGGAGCCAGCATCACCTGGCAAGGGGACCGACTGGTTTTCCTGATGTGCGATCGGGGTGCTGGGGGAATCTATCAGGTTGTGCCCGGAGGGGAGACCCAGGCGTTACTGGTGGATAGGGCCCTTTCCGTAGCCAGTGTTGCCGCTGGCCAGGAGACCATCGCCTATATTGCCTCTGCTCCCAATCAACCCGATGAACTGTATCTATTGCGGGAAGACCCGGTCCCCGTTACCCAACTTAACACCGAACTGATGGCCGGCATCACCCTGGGGGACTGGGAGGAATTCCAGTACAGCAGCGATGACGGTCAGCCCATCGACGGATGGCTCCTATACCCGGCGGACTTTGATCCCGCAAGGAAATATCCCTTGGTGCTGCTGATTCACGGAGGACCCCATGGTTCCTATGGGCCTACCTTCATGTTTACTGCCCAGGTTTTTACCGCCCAAGGCTATGTAGTCCTGTACACCAACCCCAGAGGCAGTGACACCTACGGGCAAGAATTCACCAAATGGATAGATAAGAACTGGGGAGATAGAGACTACGCCGACGTCATGGCCGGCGTAGATGCAGCCATCAACCGTGGATTCATTGATCCAGAGCGAATGTTCGTTCATGGCTGGTCCTACGGTGGATATTTATCCTGCTGGATAGCAACTCAAACGAATCGGTTCAAAGCGATTTGTGCCGGGGCCAGCGTCACCAATATGCTCAGCGGCTATGGCACCTCTGATATCACGTTAGCCGATGAATACGAATATGGAGGGCAACCCTGGCGTGACTATGAGCACTTGATCAAGCACTCTCCCATCGGCCACGTGAGCAATGTGGACACACCAATCATGCTCATGCACGGGGAAGGAGACCTCAGGGTAGCTCCCTCCCAAACGGAGGAGTTCTATATTGCCTTGAGGCGGCTGGGCAAAGAGGCAATCATGATCCGATATCCCGGCGAGTATCATGGGCCACGGCGCCTGATCCATCGTCTAGACCGGTTCCAACGACTAGTCGCCTGGTTCAACTACTATCGGGATCTCTAGCGCTCCAGATAGATAGAAGTGAATCCCCCACCGGAAGGCTGGGTGGGGGATTCGGTTATCCCTGGTCAGGAAAACTCCAGAGAGTAGGTTATAATAAAGGCGGTATTCTCGGCCTGAACTGAGGGTAATGGAGGTTGTCTAATGGACATAGATTTTGTTATTACTTGGGTAGATGGTAACGACAAAGAATGGCAACAAGCTAGAGCAGAGTATGAAGTGCCGGCTAACAGCGACGCTGGAGGCAATAGATATAGAGATTGGGACAATCTCCAGTATTGGTTTCGAGGGGTAGAAAGATTCGCGCCGTGGGTGCGGAAAATACATTTTGTGACCTGGGGCCACATCCCGCATTGGCTTAATACTAGCCATCCCAAGCTTCGTATTGTTAGGCATGAAGATTATATCCCTGCGGAATATCTCCCCACCTTCAGCTCCCATCCAATAGAGCTAAATCTCCACCGCATCGAAGGTCTCGCCGAGCACTTTGTCTATTTTAATGACGACCGCTTTATCATTAGGCCGATTTCTCCATCGATTCTTTTTAGAGATGGACTACCCTGTGATTTCGCTGGACTCCGAGTAATCTATCCCCTGGACCTCTTTTCACAAATAGAGTTCAACAACATTCGAGTCATTAACAATCACTTCAGCAAAAAAGAGGTAATCCGGAGACATAGAGGTAAGTGGTTAACGCCAAGATACCTGCTTCACCACTCAGACCCGTTACTTCGCACGCTCTTGCTGCTACCGTGGAAACACTTTACTGGACTGATCGATAAACACATACCGGTAGCATACAAGAAATCTACCTTTGAGGAAGTTTGGCGAGAAGCAGGCGAGGTATTACATGAAACCTGTGGCCATAGATTTAGATCCGGAGGGGATGTAAGTCAATGGGTGTTTCGCTATTGGCGGATCTGCAAAGGTGAGTTTTATCCCCTTACACAATCCCAAGGTAAGAACTACAAAGTTAGCTCCAATCTAAAGAGAAACCAACGGGCCTACCGGGCCATCACTGAACAGAAGCATCCCATGATCTGTGTCAACGATGAGCTAAGCGACCCCTCGCTCTTTGCGGGCATCAAAGAGGAGTTAAACCGGTGCTTTGCTCGCGTCTTGCCTGACAAATCTAGTTACGAGAAATCCTGAGTTCCTGCTGTTCCTGATTGGGACTGGCACATCACAGAAAGGGGTAATTTGATGCAACCAACGCCAGTGGATCCCTTTCGGCCCAAGTACCACTTTTCACCGAAGGCTAACTGGATGAATGATCCTAATGGACTGGTCTATTACCAGGGCGAGTATCATCTTTTCTATCAACATAACCCCCACGACACCGTCTGGGGGCCGATGCATTGGGGGCATGCCGTTAGCCGGGATCTTTTGCGGTGGGAGCACCTTCCTATCGCCTTAGCACCGGACGAAAAGGGGACCATCTTCTCCGGTAGTGCTGTGGTGGACTGGAAGGACACCAGCGGTTTCTTTGGTGGCAAGTCCGGCTTGGTCGCCATTTTCACCCACCACTATGAGGATCCCACTACCGGAGGGACTACCCAAAGCCAAAGCCTGGCCTATAGCACCGACCGGGGACGCACCTGGCATAAGTATGAACACAACCCCGTCCTACAGGACGCCACAGCCAAGGACTTTCGTGATCCCAAGGTCTTTTGGTATGAACCAGACAGTAAATGGGTGATGGTCTTGGCGGTGGGAGATCACCTTCGCTTCTATTCTTCCACCAATCTAACGGACTGGCAGTATCTTAGTAGCTTTTCCGCCGGCTCCCGGGAGGGAGTTTGGGAATGCCCCGACCTTTTCCCGCTGCCCATCGAAGGTACCAATCAGAGGAAGTGGGTGCTGGAGGTAGGCATCAACCCCGGTCATATTGCCGGCGGTTCCGGTGGCCAATACTTCATTGGCGAGTTCGACGGCAAGCACTTCATCAATGACAACCCACCGGAGACAGTTCTCTGGCTCGATTACGGCAAAGATCACTACGCCGGGACCTCGTGGTCTGACATACCGAAGGAAGATGGTCGGCGATTGTGGCTCGGCTGGATGAGCAATTGGCAGTATGCCAATCACATCCCCACCAAAGGATGGAGAAACGCCGCTACCCTTCCCCGGGAACTGACCCTAAGGAAGGGGCCCGAGGGCTTACGCCTTGTCCAACGTCCCGTTAGGGAATTGGAAAGCTGGCGCCAGCCCCTCTACACCGGGACCCATAAGGTCCTGACTCCCGGCTGTAATCCTCTGCAGCATCTAACAGCAAGGGCATATGAAATTCGAGCCGAATTCGAGCTGGATGCTGCCACAGAATTTGGCTTTCGCGTCAGACGATCCGGTGATGAGTTCACTGCCATCCGATATGACGTCCGGGGCAAGAAGTTAATCGTCGACCGAACCCATTCCGGCATAGTTGACTTCAGCCAAGACTTTCCCAATCTGTGCAGTGCGCCCCTGGCCCCGATTGCAGGCGTTATTCAGCTTCATATCCTTGTTGATTCCTGCTCCGTAGAAGTCTTTGGGAATGACGGCGCGCTCAGCATCACAGAGCTAATCTTCCCCGCACCCGATAGCACGGGAATGGAGGTCTACTGTCTCGGAGGACCGGTCAAGTTGCTTAACCTTGAGATCAACCGAATATCCGCAGACTAAGGAAAACGGGAGTATCATGAAGCATACAAGAGAACAGAGCATTGCTGGGCTAGGTCGATAACCTAGCCCTTTGCCCGTGATACATATACCAGCTATTCTTCACTCCTCGTCCAACTCTGAATGATTTCCAGGCCCTTTGGTTTTCCACCCTCTTGCCCAGGAGTACCAACACAGGGAAATAGCTATCTGAGACCACAAAAAAGAGGCCTTCCAGCATTTTCCACGAATATAACTAAATTGCTAGTCAATTGCCTTAAAGTGTAAATTCTGCGTGACCTGTTCAGAATAATTTGGAGGATAAATATGCTTGCTTTCCATGATTTCAGCATTTTAGTTTCGGCCATCTTAGTTACAGTGGTATTATCGCTGCTCATCGAGCTGCGGTACTCCAAAACAGTCAATTTTATCGCCATTACCGGCCAATTAGCGGTCTCGATGCTGGTCTTTCTGCTGCTGGTTTCAAGAAATGTAGAGCGGGATCGGGCCGCATTGCTCGCCCTAGTACTTCCTGCGGTAGTGGTGTTTCTGCTCCTGGCTCGACACAGAGACAGTCGGTTTTTCTTTACCATCTGTTCCGTCAAACTGGTCGGGCTGATTATCGTCATCCTTGCAAGAGCGGTGGGGATCATTCTACAGGGCAACCCCATTGTCGTCCCGGTGTTCATGGTTACTGGATTGCTGGGCCTTGCCGTCTATGCCTACAAATGCCGCCGGGAATATCTTTATATTCAAAGGACCATGCCCACAGGCTGGACAAGCCTAGCATCGGTGTTCACTATGTTTTACATCTTAACCTACGTTGTCGTCGGTGATCCAACACCACTAATTCAACCACGAGGGTATCTGCTCGTTGCCCTGTTATTCAGCATTACCCTGCTGTCGGTCTATGCAATGGTACATCAGATCATCACCAAGACCGTCAAAATCGCCGATGAGCGCAAGGATCGGGCTGTTCTGGAAGCAAAACTGGCCCTGCAGGAGAGCGAGATCAAGCTCAAGGAAATCTACCACCGATTAGCCTACACCGACATTCTCACGGGCTTGAAGAATCGGACTGCCTTTGAGGAGAAAAAACGGGAGTTGCGGGAACGCCTGGACAGACTGGATTGCCTAGCCTGTCTAGCCATGGACATAAACAACATGAAGGCGGTCAATGATTTGCATGGTCATGAACGGGGTGACGAGCTGCTGAGGGACTTCGCCAAGATTCTGCAGCAGGGCAGTGAGGCATTGCAGAACTGCTATCGAGTGGGGGGAGATGAGTTCACCGCTTTCTTCGTAGACAACTCCGAGGAAGAGGTGATTGCCCAAGTTAGGGATTTGCAGGAGCGAATCTACAACTACAACTGTCGGCATGTAGTTAAGATTGAAGTTGCCATGGGAATTGCCTTCATGTCTGAACTGAAGGAGCCCAATCTCCGCACTTTAATCAGTCTAGCCGACAGCAGAATGTATGATAATAAAGATAAGGACCTACCGATGACGGGGTTATCGGTTTTAGCCCACTAACAAATAAGGTGCCTGCGCTTCGTTAAGCGCAGGCACCTAGATTTTACCACCATAATCTATGCCACCGGTGATTGGGTGTCATATACTCCCCGCAGGGACAACTCCTTGGCATAATGACAAGCTACCAAGTGACCATCACCAACATCAGTTAGTTCCGGTATCTGTCTCTGACAGGTCTCGGTGGCGTATCGACATCTCGGATGAAAGTGACATCCACTGGGCGGATTAGCGGGATCGGGCACTTCACCTTCCAGCCGAATCCGTCCCTCTCGATTGCGGAACTTGGGATGCGGCTTGGGAACCGCCGATAGGAGTGCTTCCGTATAGGGATGCTTCGGTCGCCGGTAGAGATCATCGGTGGTAGCCAGCTCCATGATCCGCCCTACATACATCACTGCAACCCGGTCACAAATGTACTCAACAACGCTGAGATCATGGGCGACGAAGATGTAGGTCAGATTCAGTTCTTGCTGCAGATCATCGAGCAGGTTAATAATCTGGGCTCGCACCGATACGTCCAGGGCAGAGACCGCCTCATCGGCAACAACCAACCGGGGATTCAGTGCTAAAGCTCGGGCAATTCCAATCCTTTGCCTCTCGCCACCGCTAAAGGCATGGGGATAGCGATGGAGATACTCCGGCCTCAACCCGACCCTTTCCAGAAGCTCAGCCACTCGCCGATTCAATTCCTCGCCCCGAGCCATCCCGTTATTAATCAGGGGCTCACCAATGATTTGCGCCACGGTCATGCGGGGATTCAGGGATGAATAGGGATCCTGGAAAATCATGCGAATCTCCCGGCGATAGGGCTTCAATTCCTTGGTATTGAGCCGAGCTAGATCAACTATACTACCGTTGGAATTGTGGTAATTAATCTGTCCCGACGTTGGTTCATATACTCGCAGGATGCAGCGTCCCGTAGTGGTCTTGCCGCATCCCGACTCTCCAACTAACCCCAAGGTTTCACCCTCATATACGGTGAAGCTGACTCCATCAACGGCCTTTACGTGGCCAACGGTCCGATTGAGAAAGCCCTTGGTAATTGGAAAGTGCATCTTCAGGTCCTTCACTTCGAGAAGGGTTTTCCCTCCGGTCTTTCTCTGTCTACTCTGAGACATTATGCTACCCCTCCCTCAACACCAGTGAGCTTGGATAAGTCACTGTATAACAAGCAGTAGACCTCTCTCCCCTTCGCCACTGCTTCCTTCGGGGGGCGGATCTTCTCACAGACGCCGGGGATCCTCTGAGTACATCTAGTGTGGAAGGGGCACCCTTCAGGCCGTCTAAAGGGAGAGGGTACCATTCCCTCGATGGTCTCCAATCTAGTGTCTCCCCCTAATCCCATCCGGGGAATTGAGCGCAGGAGAGCCTGGGTATATGGGTGTTTGGGATCATCGAAGATGTCATGTACACTGCCAAATTCCATCACATTCCCCAGGTACATCACCAGAACATTGTCGGCAATCTCAGCTACAACCCCCAAGTCATGGGTGATGAACATAACTGCCATGCCTAGGCGTTCTCTCAACTCAAGGATTAGGTCAAGAATCTGAGCCTGGGTGGTGACGTCCAGGGCCGTTGTCGGTTCATCGGCGATCAACACCTTGGGCTCGCAGATGAGGGCCATGGCAATCATCACCCGCTGTCTCATCCCGCCACTGAGCTCAAAGGGATAACTATCCATGCGCTTTTCCGGCTTCGGAATACCCACTTGCCGCAGGCACTCTATCGCCCGATCGCGGGCCTCCTGTTTACTGAGATCGGTATGCAGCAGGATCCCTTCCATCAATTGATTGCCAACGGTGTACACCGGACTGAGGGAAGACATGGGTTCCTGGAAGATCATCGAAATATCCCGTCCCCGAATCCTCCGGATTTCCCTCCCTCGAGGATCGAGCTCCGCGATATTCACGGGACCCTCCTGGTGTCCGTGATACCAAATGTCTCCCTCAACGATCCTTCCCGGTTTATCAATCAACTGCAGAATCGATCTCGAAGTAATAGACTTTCCACAACCAGACTCACCCACTATGCACAGGATTTCATGGGGTGAAAGGGAGAAGTCAACACCGTCCACGGCCTTGACCACCCCTTCATCGGTGAAAAAGTGAGTCTTCAGTCCCCGCACTTCCAGTAACGGATTACCGTCATTCATAGTCGGCTCTACCTCCTATCGCGAGTATGGATCAGCGGCATCGCGCAATCCATCTCCCAGGAAGTTCAAGGACAATACTGCAAGGATCACGCCTACCCCTGGCAACAGCAGCCAAGGCGCCGTCGCAACGGACCTAACATTCTGGGCTTCCTGCAGCAACACGCCCCAGCTTACCACCGGGGGACGTAGTCCTACTCCAAGGAAGCTCAGAGAAGTTTCCGATAAGATCATCGCAGGAATGGAAAGCGTAACACTGGCAATAATGTGACTCAAGTATGAAGGAACCATGTGACGCATAATAATCCGCAGTTCACTGGCCCCATCTAACCTAGCTGCGATGACAAAGTCCTCCGTTTTAAGGGACAGGAATTTCCCCCTAACCTCCCGGGCCAGGCCTGTCCACCCAATAAAGGAGAGAATAATGGTGATCAAAAAGTACACCGTTAACGGCGGTACACTAAGGGGAATTGCCGCCGCTAGGGACATCCACAAGGGGATTTGCGGCATAGCCCGGAGAAACTCAGTAAGTCTTTGGATGAAATTGTCAACCACTCCCCCAAAGAGTCCGGAAATTCCCCCGAGGAGAATTCCCAAGAACAGGCTGATGGTGACTCCAACCAAGCCAATGGTCATGGACACTCGGGTACCAAGTATGATCCGGCTGAAAAGGTCCCTACCCATTCGATCAGACCCCAATAGGAACATCGGGTCCTTTGGATTTAAGGGACCGATGAGATGCCGGTCGGTTTCAAACAAGCCAAAGAGCTTATATGGATGTCCTTTGATGAAGAAACCAACGGGTATGATCTTGCTCTCGTCCAGGACATAAGTCCGCCGCAACGCAACGGGATCTACCTCGGTCCTATACCCATTGACATGGGGTTGGAACTTCCGGCCTTCGTCGGTATGAACAATGAACTTCAACCTTTGAGGCGGTGCATAGGTGTAACGCGCGATATACCTATCGGAGGCAAAGGGCGCCAAAAAGTCTGCAAATAGTGCGACAAGGTAAATCAATATGGTCATCACTGCGCCAGCCATCGCCAGCTTGTGTCTGCGGAATTTCCACCACATTAACTTCCATTGGGAAGCTACTTCAGAAGAAACGCTGGCCTCCTCGATGACCAAGTTTTCATCCTGTGCCATCCCTAACTCCCCCCTTATTGATAGCGAATCCTTGGGTCTAACCAGGCCAGGAGAATGTCGGAGATCAATGTCCCGATCACCGTCAACACACTGAGCAGCAGCAGAAAGCTTCCGGCCAGGTACATGTCCTGGGATTGCAGGGCTCTCAGCTGCATCGGCCCAGTAGTTGGCAAGCTTAGAACCACCGAGACGATAGTTGACCCCGACACCAACTGGGGCAATAACCATCCTAGTCCGCTAACAAAGGGATTGAGAGCAACGCGCACCGGATGTTTGAGCAGCAATTTCAGCTCCGAAAGCCCCCTAGCTCTAGCAGCAACCACATACAGCTTTTGCAGTTCGTCCAGCAGATTGGCCCGCATCACGCGGATCAAGCTGGCAGTGCCTGAGGTTCCAATTACAATCATGGGGATCCAAAGGTGGCTGATCAGATCCTTCACCTTGGCCAAGGACCAGGGTGCATCGACGTACTCCGGCGAGAATAGCCCACCGACATTTTGACCGAAAACGGCAAAGGCAACGTACATCAACACCAAGGCCAACAGGAAGTTCGGTGTGGCCAACCCAATGAAACCAAAGAAGGTGGCAATATAGTCCCCAATGGAATACTGTTTGACTGCCGAATAGATTCCGATGGGAAACGCTATTGCCCAAACAAAGAGCAAAGTACTCAAGGAGATCGTTACTGTCAACCCCAGGCGCTGCCAGATCAGCGAGCTAACCGGGCGGCGCCATTCAAAGGATTGACCAAAGTCACCGTGGAGCAAGATTCCCTTAATCCACTTAAAGTACTGGACATAGATGGGCTGATTCAGCCCATACCGTTCCTCCAGTGCTTTTAGCTGAGCCTCGTCCACGCTGATGCCTTGGTTTTGGAGACTAGCTACCAACGACGTGAGGTAATCACCCGGTGGTAGTTGAATCAGAATAAAGGACACGATAGAGATGGCAATCAAAGTGGGTATCATGTACATTACTCTGCGAAGAATAAACGGAAGCACAACTAAAGCCCCCTTAGTTAGAAATCGATGGCTACCACTTCATGTTCGAGAATCCTTGGAACTACTACCTCGAGATACCCGCCATCCATGGTGTAATCAAGGGTTTGCTTAGCCTTTAAGAGCTTAACGCCCTTGACCACCCTACCCTGGGGCAACCTAACCCTGACTCGCTGCTCACCGACAGGGATGAACTTGCGAATCGGTCCCTTCATCATCATGGGATTGGTTAAGTTCACCAGGTGTACAGTCATTGACTGGGCCTGTTCCCAAACGGTGACATCCAGGACACCTTCTCCCGTCACCGTTACTACCGGTGCTCCGTCGGTAACCCAAGCCACAGCATTACCCAGCAATTTCCCGTGATCGACGCACAGCACTTCCCAGAAAATGCGGTCAATGTCCCAGGGGAAATAGACTACCTTCCCTTTACCGTATTCCCGAATATACACTTCAGGGATATCGGTCTTGGGCTGTCTGGCCCATACTTCCTCCATAGGTAGGTCCGGATAGGAGGGGATTAAGGTCAGCGGCATCCCGGAAAACTCGGTGTTAGCCTTAACCTCTAGGCGATAGATACCGTTGATGATCCGATCGGTATTCTCTATCCCTGCCAGCAAGGGGTGCGCCTCGCCCGTTACCGGATCTTTCTCCAAACGCAGGTAGGAGTTTTGCATCGGACCGGGGGTGTGCTCAACGTAGTCCACTCCAAAGAGGTTTGCCAATCCGAAATTGTCCCGCTTGTTACCCCACTCATCGTACAGAGACGTCTCATAGGTGGCCACTAGACTTCCGCCCTGCCGCACAAACTCCCGTAACTGATCACACTGGCAGTCGGAAAGAGCGGCAACGTTAGGCAGAATCAGAGTCTTAAACTGACCAACGTGCTCGGCGTCAAGGAGTCTATCGTGCACCATCTCAAAGGGAATCCTCGCCTCGATCAGAGCATGGTACATCCCCAGGATATGGTCCTCAACCTTTTGCTGAGCCTTGGGTCCGCCGTAGTAGGCTGCCGTCTGTTGGGAGAACACCATCGCCACATCGGCCACCGGTCTGGTGTTTCTTAGGTAGGGTTCAACCTCGTAGGCCCAGTTGTAGATGTCCTCCACTACCCCCAGCCAGCGACGATCGTCAATGGTGGCAGCAAACTTGGTGTACCAGGGCCGCAATCCGTTGGCGATGAAGTCCGCCACCCACATCCGGATCTCCTCATCGTTTTGTACGGAATCCTTCCAGCGATAGGGCTCCTCCAGTCCTACACTGAAGATCCCACCGATGGGCTTGTTGCCCAGGGTGGAACGCAATTCCTTGCCATTCTTCCCTGCCGCCCATGGTACCGCTACGCTCCGTCGCGCCTGACGATCGGCAAAGAGGGTATCTGCCCTCCGGCCAATCTCTGCCATGTCTAAGTGATGGAGGGCTCCACCACCGGAGTTGGGAATGAAGCGGGCGTTGGAGCGAATCTTCTTGGCCTCACTGTTCCACAGATCATACAGTTCAAACAGGCGCTTTTGGTTCCACACGACGTAGGCTCTATAGGCAGGATCCTTGGGATCGTTGGTGCGAGGCAACTCCATACCATACTCCGCCCGGAAGAGCTCTTGGCAGCTTTGGCAGTAACACATGCCCGATCCGGCCCAACGATTGCCAAAGATCCCATCGACATCATACTTTGAGAGAATCTCATTGTGTACTTCCGTCATAAAGTCAAAGTTGTAGGACCCCAGGGCGCAGGTCACCCAGACATCGGGGTTTGCCCAATGCCGACGATGATTGCCTTCGGCATCGACGGCGATCCACTCGGGATGAGCTTCATAGACATCGTGATGAACGGCATGGGGATCCGTCCGGGCGATTACAACCATCCCCATCTTCTTGCAGCCTTCGACGAGATAACCAAAGGGATCGCTGTCACCTAGGTACGCACTGCGATAGTGTAGCGGGATCTCCGTAGGATAATAGGCGATATAACCACCGGCACTGAGACAGACAGCATCGGACTTCGTCCGCTTGAAGTAGTCGAGCCAGAAATCACAGTCGATGGTGGCGGGGTCTGTTTCAACCAAGGTTAACTGTGACCAGCGCATCGGTTTGTCGAACCACTCTGCAAGTTGTCCTGTGACTTGGTGTTCCATCCTCTGTTCCTTCATGTGGATTCCTGCCTTTCTTGGTAAGAGGAGCGGCGATACTCCTCCTGCCCCGAAACGAACCCTTTTCGGAGAACATACCGCCGCACCTCAATTCTGATGGTTTCTTCCTGGTATGATATTTAGCTACCCTTGCTTAGAGTCAATCGGCATCGATGCGTTGTGCCCCAAGGCAGTCCGCAGGTGTTATTCAAAGAAGAAGGTCTGCGGATTTGCCGGTGCAGGGGTGGGATAAATCCATGACAACGGGATAGAGTCGGGAACATTTCTTAGCCGCTTGTTGACGATGCCATATCCGTTGGGCTCAGTGGTAACCCCAATGGCATAGAAAATGTCGGCAGAAAGCTCCAGGATCTCTTCCATCAGCGCCTTTTGCTGCACCGGGTCACCGGTCAGTGTCAGCTGATCATACAGTTCCCACTGCTTCTTGACTAGCTCCGGTGGCTCCATAGGCTCGACAGCAGCACTGTAGTTGGGATTGGCCTGCTTCTCGCGGTAAATCTGCCAAGCCCGGGCGTAGAAGGCATTGTTGTCAAAGGGGAAGTAGTACCGGGGATCTAGATAGACCACGGAACCGGTTCCGCCTCCGAACTTATGGATCGTTGCATCGTGCTCAGCGTTGGTTCTGACGCGAACCTCCCACAGGGAGCGATCCATCGTCCGTACTTGGACCTCAATCCCAACATCCTTCCAGTAACCCCGCAGCAACTCCGCGATGTCGACAAAGGCTAGACGGGCGGAGTCGATCTCAAAGGTGATCCGGATGCGCTCTCCATCGGGACCTAGGCGATACCCTTCTCTGTCCCGAGCACTGTATCCAGCCTTGTCTAGGTACTCGTTGGCTAGATCCACATCATATTCTGTGTACTGTTTGGACAACCGCTCATTATACAAATCCGACTCCGGTCTCGGCCCAACCTGATGGGGCTCACCTTGACCAACATAGACCATATCGATGATCTCCTCGCGGTCAATGGCATAGGACAGACCAATGCGGAAGTCCTTGTTCTGGAAGATCTCCCGTTTGACTGGATCGGGATGGGTCAAGTTAAGCATGATGACGGCATCGTTGGGATAGGTCGGAGTTGTAGTATAGAGTCGATAGCCGCCTCGATCCATGTTGTCGTAAACAACGGGCTTGTTGGCTGGAGTTGCAAAGTACTGATCCAGCAGGTCAATTTGTCCGCTGATAACTTTCATCAATAGGACTTCAACGTCCGTTGGCAAGTCGTAGACAATCCGATCGATGTAGGGAAGCTGGTTCCCCTCGGTGTCCACCTTCCAGTAATAGGGGTTGCGGACGGCGATAGCCCGGCTGCCATCCCCTTCTCCTGGGGCAACTTCCATATACCAAGCGTGGATTGTCGGACATCCGGTGGTCCGGAAGAAGTCATTACTAAAAACCCCGCCCTTGGCCTCAAACAACTCTGCCCAGCTTGAGAACCCTTCCGCTTTCGCTAGTTCATTGGCATTGGGATTGTACTTGATATGGAACTGCTTCAAGTAGTGCTTCGGGAAGTTAACGGGATTGCCAAAGTTGACATCAGCCATTTTCAGTGGGAACAACCCTTCTGGCCGAGCAAACTTGAATACCACGGTGTAGTCATCGATCTTTTCGACAACCACAGGCTCTCCCTGAGAGACCCAAGGTCCACCCTTAGCCGGCGTCAAGTCGTCATTCATGAAGACATCCTCGTACCAGAACATGATGTCATCGGCAGTAAAGGGATGGCCATCAGACCACTTCATACCCTTGCGAAGATAGAAGGTGTATTCCGTAGCGGTATCATTGACCTCCCAGGCCTCGGCTACGTTGGGGATCGGCGCACTCCAATCAGCGGGCCACCGCAGAAGGGGTTCGTAGCCTTGATATCTTTCCATATCCGTCATATGACCGCCTACTATCGCAGTCCTGAGGTCGCCACCATACTTACCAACGGCCTCTAGAGGGGTCAGAACCATCGGGTTCTCCGGCAGCCGTTCATGGACGGGAGGCAGCTTACCGGCCTTAACCAGTTCTGCCAACTGTGGTGCTTCATTGTAGGTCTTGATTTCCGCCGCAATCGCACTACAAGCAAAACCAACTGTAACTAGTAGAAGCATTACTACCAGACTGAAAACAGATCGCTTGGTCACATAGATTCCTCCTCTAGTGTGTTTGTGAACCGATAAGCTGGTATTGCCGAGATCCTTGCCAACGGTCACCCCCCTTCGAGACCCGATACTTACTAGGCCTGACCCTTTTTCCGAAGCCCTGCGATTACTTCATCCTTTACACTGTCGATATGATAACTGAGCATCTCCCGAGCCGCCGGCAGATTACCCTCTAGGAGTAAATCGAGAATCTCCAGATGCTCCTTGGCTGCCCGCTTCACTCGTTGGGGAGACACCGCCACCATCACCCTAACCAGCTGGGTCTGATCCTTGAGCTGACACAGCAAGTTTTCCAGGACTACGTTACCGGACAACTCCACCAATCTCGTGTGAAAGGCATCGTCTGCAGCCACGTAGGGTGCCATATCTCCCTGCTCCAAATGGTCATAGGGTTCCAGCAGGATATCATTCAGGGCACGGATGTCCTCGGGTTCTGCGTTTTGAAATACCGCTTCTAGGGCCTCACACTCCAGGGCACGCCGGACATTGTAAATGTCTGCTACATCCTTGACAGTGAAGGCCTTCACAAAATAGCCGCTGCGAGGCCCATGTTCGGCGAGGCCCTCCGTTGCTAAACGAGCTAAGGCGTCGAGAACGGGAGCTCGACTGATGTTCAGCTGTTCCGCCAGCTTTACCTGGCTTAGATGTTCACCTGGTCGTATTCTGCCTGACAGGATTGCCTTCTTGAGCTCCTCATAGGCTTGTACGTACAAGGGTTTGTCCTGAAGCGCCGAAACTACGTTCCTTCTTCCACCAACCATTTGATCAATCAGTCCTTCTGTTCTTCATGTCGTTTATCGATTGTCGTCTGTCGTCTGTCGACACGCTGTAACAAAAAAATAAACAAAGACATACTCTTGGTTTATATTTCCCTATTAGGCACTAATTTCCAACCTCCTGCAAAGTTTGGTAAGATTTTTTCCTTCCCTACCGGATACACAAGGCAACGAACTCCATTCTGATAGAAAAAAGCCCCGATCAGATCGGGGCTGAAACTAAGTATCCTAGTTTTTCGTCTACTCCCTAGTGGCGGCAGCCTCCAGGGTTGCTGCTTGACCGGTGACACATTCCTCCACAATCCGGCACATGATATCGTATTTGTCCAACATGTCTTGAGCCAACTTGATTTGGCACCGGGCTCTGTCTAGGTTATGGTTCTCCCGATGAATCTTGAAGTATTTGTCTCCATCGATGTGATCGGCCAGAAAGCGTGAGGCCAGCTCGATGGTGATAGTAACTGCCCCCAAGGCCATGGTTTCGATTTCCCCTTGGGTCAAGAACCCTTGGCAAGCACCAAGAAAGCCCCGGGTGAACTCCCGGTAATGCTCTAGATTCAAGCTAACCTTGGTTAAGTCCCGCTCATCCTCGACGGCAGTATTGGCAGCAAACCGAATGGCATCACCGAAGTCATGCATCGCCAGACCCGGCATCACGGTATCTAGGTCGATAACACAGAGGGGCTTTAGGGTCTGCTCATGCATCAAAATGTTATTGTACTTGGTATCGTTGTGGGTAACTCGCAAAGGGACCTCCCCGGCTTCCAGCAGGTCACAAAGTCTTGTTGCCAGATCATACTGCTCCCGGAAGAAGGCTATTTCCTCCTGAACCTCCTTGGCCCGACCCAAGGGATCCAACTCTGCAATGGCAAAGAAGTCCTCCAATCGCTGTCTGGTGTTGTGAAAGTCGGGAATGGTTTCGTACAATCGGTCCATCGGTAGATCCGAGAGGATCGCCTGAAATCTCCCAAAGGCATAGCCGGCACTGTAGAGAACTTGGCTGTTCTCGACAAAATCATATGTAACGGAGTCGGGCACATACTGACAGACCCGCCAATACTGATCCTGAACCTTGGTGTAGTTGGCTTGATCCTTGTTTTCAAAGAA
The DNA here is from genome assembly GCA_012727955.1 of Bacillota bacterium. NCBI lineage: Bacteria > Bacillati > Bacillota > Bacillota bacterium. Next base: position 70,047 of record JAAYGB010000006.1, on the reverse strand, counting down.
GGAAATAATGTCACAGTCATAGTCGCCTTGCTTTGCCTTGACATGCTCGGTGATGACCTGGATATTATGCATCACCAAAGCAGGATCCTTAAAAACGTAGTTATTAATCCTTTGGACAATCAGCTCTTTTTCCTGACCATCGGGCCCCACCAGGGTAACCCGGTAAGTATCATTGATATGCCCGCTGACACATTCGGTAACTTCGGTAATCTCACCGGGCAAATCGTAGTGACTAAGAACTTCCCTGAGGACAGCAATAATTTTCTTTCTCACATTCACACCTTCATTTCACAATTAGAGCTATCGGGCTACTCCCCGATTTGAATAAATTAGACCTTAAGCCCAAAAACCTACTACCTTCCGTATTCCATTCTCCCCACTGGAGTCCTGCCAATAGTGGGTGCGGGAGCCTGGCTGCTAGCCTGTGTTCTGCTCTCGGGAGAGTTCCCGCCGGAAGGAGCTAACATAGGCTACCCCCAGCAGCATTGCAGCCGCCACCCAGCCTAAGCCCTCAGCCAGGTACACTCGCCAGGGACCAATTACCAAGGGCAACAGGAACACGGCCCCCACAAAGACCAGAAATAATGATGCTATGCCGCAGACACTGAACAAACACAACCTCAGGGCATGGACCATACCCATTCAAATCCTACCTAGGTTCGCAGCGGCGTAGTTTTGTCCCACATATGTGGCAACGGCACCTTCCAGCGCGCCGCCAATAATTTCCATCGTTCCATAAAACCTCTTAGCGGCGGTCATCCCGGCAACAAACAAAACTCCAAAGCCGTTAATCACATATTGTACCGCTAGCCCCCTACCGAGATGAGTCCATTGCGCAGGGCCAATGGAGCAGCCAATCTCAGGATAAGGCCCGTTGTCTTGAGGTCAAAGCGCCACTCCTGCCGCTGGATATAGCCCGCAGGAGTACCAGGCTGTTGCCCAGGGAGCGCAAGATAGCAGACAGGAGGTTATACACGATGGTGATTCCAATTCCGCCAAAGAGGTAGGTCAGGTAGGAAACCGCACCGGAAAGAATCTCTGTCGGGGTGTTTAACGGAATCAACAGAGGTTCAAGAAAAAGGATAGTAAACAACGTCAAGGCAATGCCCAGTCCGGTACACAACAGGACGGCCGTGGCGATCCCTTGCCGCAGGCCGCCCCCATCGCCGGCCCCAAAGCGCTGAGCAAAGAGGATCCCAAAGCCCTGAGTTACACCTAGGACAACGCTCAAAACCAGCCAGTACAACAGTCCCGATGCACCTTGGCTGCAAAGGCGGTAACTCCCAGAAGCTGCCCGACAATAGCACTATCGGCGATATTATACAGCTGCTGCAAGATATCACTGATCATCAGCGGCCAGGAAAATCCCATCAGCAAAGATAATGGACTGCCCTTCGTCATATCCTGCACCGTATCCATCGAGCTGCCCCCCTTATCCCACCGATACGCCGAGGACTATTACCTGGTTTGCTTCTTCCCCAGTGGCTGTGGTTCTCCTTGTGTGCCGGTATCGAAACACTGGAGACTTAGCAGGTAACCGGTAGTTGCTGCGCAATATACAAAATAATCGCCGCAACAGCATTCTAAGGAGGAGTTAGAGTGGTAATATTTGCCAATCATGCCCACGTCTTCCCCAAGTCCCTGCGTCCCGACGGTAGTCTCGAAGAGCTGCAAAGGCTGATGGAGACCTGCCAGATTGACAGGGCAGTTGCCTTCGCACCCTTTGCCGATCAGGTGCAGGAACTGAGGCTTGAACCCAACCAATGGCTTGCCGAAGAACTAACAAGATACCCTAATATCCTGGGGTTTGGTACCATCGACCTTGCCAAACCCGATCCAGCCAAGCAGGCGGAAGCCATCGCTGCCCTGGGATTCAAGGGAATCAAGCTGCACCCCGCCTACCAGAAGTTCAACCTCGTCGCCGAAGAGCTGGAGAACTTCTACGCCGCTGCGGAGGAGCTGGGGCTGTTTATTTGTATCCACATGGGAGTCCATTGGCACCGGCTCAAGGACTACCATCCCCTGCTCTGCGATGAACTGGCCTACTTCTACCCCAAGCTTCGGTTCACCATCGAACATGTCGGGGGGCTGAGTTTCTTCAATGATGCCTTAGCAGTTTTAGCCAATAATCTAGCCACGGGTAACGTGTACGCCGGCATCACCAGTGTCCTCAACAAGAACCGACATCATCTGTGGTACCTGGGCCAGGAGCGGATGGAACTCTTGGCCGCCTTGATCGGCAGCAAACAGATGGTCTTCGGACTGGACTTTCCCTACAACGGGATTGCAGAAGTTCAAGAGACCATTGAGGCCATCCGGGGACTAGACATCTCCGATGAAGATAAAGCACTAATTTTTGGGGGAAATCTCCAAAGGATTTTGGAGGAGTAAATAGGACAACAAAGGCACCACCGTCAATAAGCTTCGCCCCAGCGCCAGCTTACGTCGGTGGTGCCTTCTGTTAGAAGCGGGCCTGACCGCGCCCAGCCAATGTCTTACCTACTCAACTGCAACAACGACCCGCTGCTCTAGCTGCTCCACGAACACTGCTACTAAGTCTGGATCAAATTGGGTCCCGGCACAGCGCTCTAGCTCTGCAAGGGCCTTGGCATGACTGACCGCCTCTCTATAGGGTCGCTCATGGGTCATGGCATCATAGGCGTCGACGATTGCCAGGATCCGAGACAGCAAAGGGATCTCTTCACCGGCAAGTCCCCGGGGATAGCCCCTGCCGTCCCAATGTTCATGATGGGATAGGATCGCCTCTGCCAAGGGCCGCAATTCCGGAATGGAATCGGCAATGCGGTAGCCGATTTCTGCATGGCGCCTCATCACTTCCCACTCCGCCTCCGACAAAGGACCTGGCTTCATCAAGATGTGGTCAGGAATCGCTAGCTTACCGATATCATGGAGGGCGGAAAGAAGCGCCAGCTCATTCAGCTGACTCTGGGACAACCCGATAACTTGTCCTAGAGTCACACATAGCTCCCGAAGCCGCTGCGCATGTTCCTCCGTCTCGTAATTCCTCTCCCTGAGACTGCTAATCAAGGAAGCGAGGATCGCACTGCGATAGCTCCGGGTTTCCATCAACTTCTGCTGATACATTCGATCTTCCGCCAAGCGAATAACATCCCGGGTGCTTTCCATCACCCTTTGCTTCGTTGCGCATCCCAGGGAAATACTGAGGTTGACCGTTCTCGTCTCCGATGCCGCCTGACAGGCGGCCTTGATCCGGTCAATTACCCTTTGGGCTCCGGCTTCATCGCATTGAGGGCACAGGATGATAAACTCGTCGCCACCCCACCGGGCCACGGTATCGCCCTTTCGGGAACAGGAAACCAGAATGTTAGCGATATCCCGCAGTAATTCATCACCGGTCTCGTGTCCGAAGGCATCATTGACCAGCTTCAACCCGTTGACATCTCCGATGATTACGCTGTAGGGCAGAGTTTGTTCTCTATCAATGGCTCCCAACTGCATGTCAAAATAGCCTCTGTTGGGCAGTCCCGTCAAAGTGTCGTGGAGACTCAAGAATTTGACTCGCTCCTCCGCCTCTTTGCGTTCGGTGATGTCCAAGAGGGAGGCAACACTCTGTCCCGTTCCCGAGATCAAATCAACGGTAACCAGGCAGTGTTTGATTGTTCCGTACCGATCAACAAAATCGAATTCGTATACTCTGGGGGCTGGTTGGCGCTCCCGCCGTTGCCGATGATACTCCCGCATCCTGGCTGTGTCCCGGTCGGAGACCAAGTCAAAGAAACTGCGTTTGCCCTCTAGTTCCTCCCGGCTGTACCCAGACAGTATTTCCATCTGCTTGTTTACGTGCCTGATAGTAGTATCGGCCTCAATAATCACCATCGCGGTTCCGGTATTTTCGAAGGTGGTACGATACCTTTCCTCGCTGGCTTTGAGCAAGGCCTGGGCCTGGCGTTCCGCCGTTACATCCCGAAAGACCAGCACTACTCCTTCAATCTTTCCCTGGGCATCCCTGATGGGAGCCGCCGAGTCGGCGATGGGTATTTCCCTGCCATCGGCGGCCACCAGCACAGTGTGATTGGCCAAGCCCACTATTTGCCCGGTGGTGAGGACTCTATCGACAGGATTGTTCACCGGTTGCCGGGACTGCTCATTGATTATGTGAAATACTTGATCGAGACGCAGCCCCAGGGCCTGCTGGTTATCCCAGCCCGTCAGTTTCTCGGCGACTGCATTCATGAAGGTGATTCGAGCCTGTACATCGGTGGCGATCACGGCATCACCGATGCTTTGTAGGGTGACCCGAAACCGCTCCTTGGCTTCATATAGCTCGTCCCGATACTGCTGCAGAGCCTGTTCCGCGAACCTTCGCTCCGATATATTCCGAACGACACTAATTAGAACCCGCTGACCATCGACGAAAGCCCCCGTCGAGCTGACCTCTACAGGAATTACACTACCATCCTTGCACACATGCAAGGCTTCATATAACAGGCTTGCCGTCATAGCCCGATTCATCACAGACTGAACTGGATCATGACCTTGCTGCGGATGGAGATCGAAAACTGTCATAGCCAAGAGTTCGTCCTTGGTATATCCATAGGTAAGAGCCGCCGCTTGATTAGCATCGATAATCTCCCCGGTGGGACGCATCACCAGCATGACATCTCCAGCAAGTTCAAACCAAGGCCCCTTAAGATTCACCGGCTAATTCAGCACCTTTCCAGCTTTGATTAGTTCGATACACTTCTCAGCAATCTCAGGATCAAATTTCTTGCCAGATTCCGCCTGTAACAGTTCAATAACCTCTTCCCGGGTAAGGAGTTCCCTTTCGTAGGTCTGGGGGCGACTCACTTCATCGACGACATCGGCAACGGATATAATCCGACTAAGCAAGGGGGTCCTTTTGCCCCTCAACTGGTCGGGATAGCCACTCCCATCAAAGTGCTCATGATGATGACGGATAATCGACGCCAAGAACTTAATAGCTGGAATGCTCTTGACCAGATCGGCACCGTAAACCGTGTGCATCCGAATTCTCCGCTGCTCTTCCGCCGACAATGGTCCCCTCTTCTCCAGCAAGCCTCGTTCAATCTCAAGCTTGCCTAAGTCGTGTAACTGGGCAGCCTGATACAGTATCTGCAGCTGTCTGTCCGACAACCCCAGAGCTATCCCCAATTCCTTGGCAATGGCCGCGGTGTCGAGACAGTGGCGGAAAACCGCCTCATGCTTTGCGACAAGTAACCTTTTCAAAGTGCCGACAGAGCTTTCCACCACGGGATCGTTGAAGGATAACGGCATTCTCCTGATGGACCTGGGACGGTCCTTAAGCTGTTGTTCGTTGACCAACCGGATAATCGCTGCATAGTTCTGGGAGGTGAGGGAGTAGAACCTGATCCCATTCAGCCACTGGGATTGATCGCAGCGTCGCTGCCAAACTACTTCTCCTTCACACACCAGACGCTGGGAGCCATCGATAATGCTTACCTGGACAGTGCAGTTTAAGGGCAATTGAACTGGGCTGGAAACCTGAGTTCCACCGAGACTTAGGTCTACCGTTCGCCCCGGCACTAATTTGCTTGTTACCTCCTCGGGGAGAGGTTGCTCAGATTCCAACTGCAGCAATCGCAGTTCCACAGCCAGATCGATGGCCACTCGATGGTAATCCCGACGATCTAAGGAAAGCCATCCATGTCGGGGGTGAAATCCGCATTGATATTGATAGGGACAATAGTCAGGGTTTGGAACCCCAGGTCTAGTGGCACACAAGCACCGCATTAATTGCTGGGCATGTTCATGGGTGATATGCCGAATCCATTCCGTGGACCGATATCCCAGTTTTTTCGCTAGCTCCTGGGTAAATCTTTGAGAGACTCGCAGGTCATCCTCCGCCCTTTGTCCATTAACCCCTACCGTATACAGCACGCTCCCGGTAACTTGATCGGAATCATCCTTTAGGAGCTTAGTGGTAGCAATGTAGTTACCGGTGCCTAGCCGCAGTAATTGGGCCGGCATTTCCTGCTTCGTTGCCAGCGTGCGGCCCAGCAAAGTGTCATTTAGCCTACGACCTAGGAGTTTCGCCACAGAAATGTCGGTGAGATTCTTGGGCAAGCGCCTTTGCCGCTGAGCTGATGCAAAATCCTTCGACCCTGCTCGTTGCAGAAGGTAATACATCCTGTCTCGTCTACTGCAACAATTCCAACTGCATCTTCCGCCAGAGATGCAACATCAACACTTTCTTCATGTCCGCGTTTTAGACCGAAACGCCGGAATAACTCCATAGAATCCTTTCCCTCCAACCAAAAAGTGTTAGCTATATATCATCGGTATTAACCTCCAGCCCCATCATCTGTCTAGCAATTACATCCAAACGTACAGACAGTCGGATCATATCCGGCGCATGGAGCGCCGTTCCCCTCGCCCTCAGCTTGTCCATCTCCGCTAGGAGTGTGTTTCTTTCCAGCATCAGAGCAATCGTTTGACCCAAGGGAAGATTTGCTACCGATGGCTTCAAGACTTTTCTACTCCTCAAACCTACCATCGTCCCCGCCTCCTTGGATTCCATCCTAAGTCACTGGAGCTAGTTAGGAATCAATCCCAGTAACAGCAAGCAACAAATGGACGGCGAAATAGCGGGCAGCGGGCCGTTATCTTGACGCAACCCCTATTATCACAGTCTTTAAAATTTTATACCCACTTTTGTCGCCAGTCACTAACCTTTGCCGCAAAATTAACAAATTAGTGACAGTTCTCATTATTGCTAGCCGATTTCCGAGCGATATTCGGATCTTAGATACTCTGAACTAACCCTTACAGTTCAAGGAGATAGCTTTACGAGAATACCATGGATTGCCATGGAGTTGATTAATTCTATGAGAAAAGGATGAGACAAAATCGTGGGGGAGTTTGGCTAGGGACTAAGCGCCACAGGCCCTCCGGGGAGATTCCTTGACCTTAGCCAAGGGAGGCAAGTATTAACAAAAAATAACAGGCAAATTGCAAACAGACCCGGATGCCCGGGTCTGTTGTCCTTATTTACACACAAATGATAAATTATCCCATTTGGGCTTCGCTGTCAATAGTTTCTGCCTTTGCCAGAATTTAGGCACCGATCATCCTTTGCCTTGGTCTCCTACTTGGGAAATGAGACTGAAGGACAACGGAACCGGGGCTCGTCTCTTACCGAATACACTCCCATTTTCAGCGATTAAGACTCCCGAATCATCACCCATCAACCGGCTACGAATAAAATACAATATCTCATCCAGAAGGGAGGATATCTATGTCTGAAGACGCTCGATACTATGATGAGGTAGCTGCTGAATCCGGCCGACGACGCCGGAAGGAGGAACGTCCTAAACTTCCCGGAACCCTGTTGCGGATCTTTATTCCCGCTGGGGCGGTAATCAATATACTCAATCTCCTTGAGCTGCGGTCCCCCAGCGGAATTTGCCTGCTGGTCAGAATACCGGCTCTCGGTGGATTGTTTCACAACGTCCTAGATTCCGTCAAACAGGCCGGCGGTACCGTCGAATTTGTTTACGACTAACGAACCATCCTGTAGAGCCTGTTCGGGATTCCCCGACGGGCTCTTGTATCTTCACCGCGGCCAGGAACCAGGGAGCATTTTTGCAGGAATAGGGAATTTGTCTCTAAGATTGCAAGGATAAGAAACCACCACTGGGGCTAATGCCTCACCGAAACTACCCCTATTTTTCCCGATACAAACTACTAACTGACACCCATTGAGTCCTGGGGAATATCATGCAATATCTCACCGAGAAAGGAGGAGACCTATGTCTCAGCAAATGCAACGCTATTACCCAATCTACAAGGATCCCGATAGGGCGACCTTGAGACAAATTAATCGAGATCGCAGAGAGCAGCGCAGGCCACGAGATCCCTATGATTACTACGACTGGGACGATGACTGGGATTGGGGCAGGGATTGGGATAGATGGGATAGGGATGGATGCAGGGACCGGGACAGAGATCGTGACCGAGATAGATGTAAAGACAGAGATCGTGACAAGGGCAAGGATCGAGCCTGCCCACAACTGCCTGGGACTCTGCTTCGCATCTTTATCCCCGCTGGTGCGGTAATCAACTTGCTCAACCTCTTTGAAATCAGTTCACCCAGTGGAATCTGCCTGATCGTAAGGGTCCCCCAGAAGGGCAAAGGTCACAAGGGCCTCTTTGACCAAATTCGTCAAGCCGGCGGTACCGTTGAGGTGCTTGCTTAGTAACAGCCGGACAGGAAATCCTCCGTTGACACTGGGTTCTATCAGCCTCTCCCCACATCACGGGAGAGGCTTTCTTCAAAGCTGAGTCCCTCAACCAATTGCTTCATGTTTTGCATGTAGACTAGATTGTGACGGACTTTCTCCTCGGTGCCGGCCCAGAGACTAAAGTCTTCAATACTGATCCAACCCCTATAATCCAAGGCCCGCAAAGCAGCCAGGATCTTGCGCCAATTAACCAGACCATGGTGAATCGGTGCCGAAAGGGGATAGTAATCGATGACACCGGACTCAGCCTCTTCATCGAGACGCCACTGGATGTTCTTGCAGCGCACCTGGGCCAAGTAGGGACCAAGGAGTTCAAGCCCCTCGTGATATTCCTGCCCACCACCAAAAGGCAGATAACCGGGTTCGTAGATCAACCCTACAAACCGGGGATCGAAGTTAGTCGCCAGCCGGTAGCCTAAACTCTCGGTGGGGGCACAGCCACTACAGCGCAGCTCAATACCAGCCTTAACTTCGTACTGCCGGGCCAGCTCCACTACCTTGGCGAAGTGATTCACCCTCCGCTGGTATTCCGCCTCTGAAAGCGGGCTAGCCGAGTATCCCGCAGCATTCACTCGTACCAAGGGACAGTGCAGGATCCTGGCGGCCTCGAAAACCTCCTCCATCCGGTCCAACTGGGTCACCGGCAGATAGGAGGCCAAGCTGGCCACAGCAATTCCGTTACTTCGGCAAATAGGCTGCAGGGCTTTGGCTTCGGCAGTGAGATGGTCTAAATTGAGAGTACACAGGTTTACATGCCCAATCGACGATCCAGTGGTTGGCGAGTTCCCCACTGGCGCAACCCGCAGTTCGATCCCATCGTACCCCATTACAGCTAGTTTTCTAATCGCTTCCTCGGTAGTCCATGCAGGGAGCATCGTCGTGAAGACGGCAAACTTAACCTTCAACATAAAGTTCCCCTTCGGTGCTATCGATTCATCCTCTCCAGTGACCCATTCCCCCAGGGAAAACACAAGGTAAACTCTCTATGAGGGAAAGGAATTCCACCAGCTAGGTGCATAGCTCTGAATGTGACTGCGCTTCACACTACTTGAATCGACAGCCCTAGGGGAAATCCTTAGCCCACAGGCAAAATCTAGGGATCCTGCCTTGATTTAGGTTATTTCTCCTTCTGTCCAAACTCGCCGCAAAATCTCCTCTACCGTTTCTTGGGGAGTTTGCTCCGAAGTATCCAACCACAATCCAATTCTTGGGGTTTTTTCACGAAACTCACGATCCAGCTCCTCCACCGTCCACTCACCGTACCCCCGCTTACCACGGCTTGCCTCCCGGGCAAGAACTACCTCGGCCCGGGGACAGAGGACAACTACATATAAAGGGCGACTGCAGATCAGCTGAATGAAATCGATAAGATCAGGACCGTAAATATTATCCTGGACAACGACGCTGAATCCCGCGGCAAAATAGGCCTCAGCCGTTGCCGCCGCCAATCGATAGCGCAGCTTCAACTGATCGAGAGCCGCTTGGGAATACCCCGGTGTCATTTCCTCTCGCCCGGAGACAATCATCCGCCGAAAGATATCACCTCGCACATGTACTCCTTTGGCAAACCGCTCAGCCAACAACTGAGCAATGGTTGACTTGCCGGCAGCCATAATTCCGGTGATGACAAACAATCCCTGTCGGTCTAGTCGGGATCCCGCAGCCCTGTCTTCTCTTATTGTCATCGAATCACCTCACTAAGAATTGTTTCCTTCGTCGATAGGGCAGACTGCCCTGCTTGAAGCATGGTCTGCGCCGACTCTTCCTGCATAATAAATCCAACCTTACCAAAGAATAGTACTAACAGGAAGAAAGGAGAGTTGATCATTGAGGCGCATACGTGATTTGAGTTTGGTGGTCAGTATCAGTCTTGTCGTCCTGTGTCTTTTCGTCGGTGGAGCGTTGGCCTACAATGAATCCCCGATGTTGGCTGCTTTGGTGGAAGAGGGTGTATTGCCGCCGGTGGAGGAGAGGTTACCCCTAGAGCCCTTGGTAATTGAGCCCTTGGATGAAATTGGAGTTTACGGCGGTACCCTGAGAACCGCCACCATCGAGCCCAATTCTCCCTCTAGCGATGGACACTCTCATATTCGAATTCCCTATCTGTTCTGGGTCGATCCAGACAGTGGGCAGATTATCCCTTATATCGCCAAGGGGTATGAGTTTACCGATGACAATCGCACTCTGACAATCTTCCTACGGGAAGGGCTAAAATGGTCCGATGGACATCCCTTCACCGCCGATGACATCATGTTCTGGTGGGAAGATGTGATCCTCAACGACGAGCTGACTCCGGTCAAACCAGCCATCTGGCGTCCCGGCGGCGAGTTAGCTAGATTTGAAAAAGTCGATGACTACACCATCAGAATTCACTTTGCTGTTCCCTTCCAACCCATCATGTCGTACTTGGCATACTGGGGTTCCCGGCAGGGGAATATGTTCCATCCCAAGCATTACCTGAAGAAATGGCATATCAATTACAACCCCCAGGCCAACGAATTAGCCCGACAAGAGGGATTTGAATTCTGGTATCAGGCCTTCGGGAATCACCGCACCATCGGACCGGGGCAGTCAGACCTAGACCTGCCAACGATTAACCCCTGGGTGATTACCGCTCGCCGGCCCAACCGCATTGTCTTGCAGCGCAATCCCTACTATGGCGCCGTTGACCCCGCCGGTAATCAACTGCCCTATATCGATGAAATTACCGTCGAAGTTCTCGAACGGGAAACTATGGTGATTAGAGCCAGCAGCGGAGACTTGGACATCTGCGGTATGAACCTGGAGATCTCTGATATCCCCGTTCTCAAGGAGAACGAGGAACGGGGCGATTACCGCGTTCACCTCTGGCCCAGCACTGTCCCGGCGGAGATTGGAATTGGCTTTAACCTCAGCCACAAGGACCCGAAGCTCAGAGAAGTCTACCAACAGGCCAAGTTCCGTCAAGCCCTATCGCTGGCCATCAATCGGGAAGAGATCAACGACTTGGTCTTCTTTGGCCTGGGAGTACCGATGCAGGCGACGGTACATCCCACAAACAGCTTCTATAAAGAAGAGTGGGCCCAATCCTATGCACAATACGACCCCGACAGAGCCAATCAACTGCTGGATGAATTGGGTCTAGAGCGAGGTCCTTCCGGATGGCGCCGACATCCCGATGGTACAGCCTTGACGGTGGCCATCGACTATTCCGCTTCCCTGCCCTTTGCCAACTCGGTGCTGGAATTGGTGCAAAGCTACTGGGAGGCAGTGGGCATCCATACAGTGCTCAGCTCCCATGAGCGATCCCTGTATACCACCATGGCCCAGGCCGGTGAGATTGGTGTCGCTGTCTGGCATACCGACCGGATGATGGAGTCTCGGGTGAATCTCCCGGACATGACTAAGTTCAATCCCGGCAGCTCCGATATCCCATGGGCCTATGCCTGGAAGCAATGGCTCAACACCGACGGCGCCCAGGGCATGGAACCCAGTGGTCCAGCAGCGGAGGCCTTCATGGAGTTCATGAACGCGTTTCAAGCATGGTATACCGTGGAGACCGAGGAAGACTACCAAAGACTGGCCGATGAGATCTGGTCCAGTCAAGCGGAGAATCTGTGGATTATCGGAACGGTAGGACTATCCCAAAGACCCATTGTCTCATCTAATCGCCTGCACAATTTCCCAGAAACCCGACCCTGGGGCGACGATATGGGCTGGTGGCGAATAGCCTATCCAGAGCAGTGGTTCATCAAGTAGGCGGTAACACTGGTTCTATAGTCTAACTCGTACCGACAGGGGCTGTCTTCATCTTCCTTGAAAGACGAAGACAGCCCCTTCTTGTGTATTCAATTAAGCCAGCCCAGTACTATGCAGGCCCTCTACCTGCAAGGGCGAATATTGCAGCAAAGATCTTTAGGAGGGATTACAGTTTGAGCAACACAATTGCCCAGGAGAAAGTGCGACAGGCCGTTGAGGTCCTCAGAGAAAGGGATATTGACTGCTGGCTGACCTTTACCAGGGAAAGCGACTCCTCGGGGGAGCCCGCCTTGGATCTGATCCTCGGCGCTAACGTCACCTGGAATTCGGCCTTTATCATTACTCAGGGAGGAGACAGCATTGCCATCGTTGGCGACGGTGACATGCAAGCGGTACAGACCATAGGTTCCTTCCAGGAAGTCATCGGGTATACACAAGGGATCAAAAGGCCACTGGTTGACACACTGCGGCGGCTAAACCCCAGACACATTGCCCTAAACTATTCCCTGGACAACGTCGCTGCCGATGGACTAACCCATGGCATGTATTTGCTCCTTTGCAACCTGTTGGAGGACACGGAATTTCCCCATCGCTTTGTTTCCTCAGACCCCATCGTCACCGCAGTGCGGGGGCGTAAGACCCCGGCAGAGATAGAGGCCATCGGAAAGGCCATCGCGGTGGCTGAGAAAATCCTAGACGAGGTCTCTACCCACATCAAGCCAGGAATGTCGGAGCTAGACATTTTCCGTTGGTTCCACCAGCGAATGGAGTTTTATCAAGTGGAGCCGGCTTGGTTTGCTGCCTCCTGTCCAGGGGTGTACTGTGGACCGGATTCACCGACGGGGCACGCCTTTCCCGAAGCCGATATCATCCTCCAAGGGGGCCAGACCCTGGTAGTGGATTTTGGAGTTAAGGTGGAGGGATACTGCTGTGATTTGCAGCGTACCTGGTATGTGCTCAAACCCGGTGAAACAGCGGCCCCTCCCAGGGTGCAGCGTGCCTTCCAAGACATGTTGGCCATCCTGGAAGCCGGCGAAAAGGTAATTCGACCGGGGATTACCGGCGTAGAGGTGGATACGCCCATGCGTCAAGTCATCGCCGACCGGGGCTATCCCGAGTGGGGCTACGCCATGGGACATGAGATTGGCCGCTCAGCCCATGACGGCTCCCTCGTTCTTGGGCCTAAGTGGGAACGGTATGGCAGCAGTGTTCTGCTTCCCTTGGAGGTAGGCAACTGCTTTGCCGTCGAATGCGGCATCAAGCTGCCCGACGTAGGGATGTTCAATTTCGAGCAAAACATCCTGGTGACCGAAACTGGATTCCAGTATTTGTCCACGAAGCAGGAGGAATTGCTCTATATCACAGGATAGCAGAAGACGACGAAAAACTAAGGGGTAACGGCAAGGACTCGGTCCTGGTAGATCCGCACCTGCTCGACAATATGCCCGAGGTTACCTTCCCCGGCATACCGGGAGGTATCAAAGAAGTTTTCCGTCAACTCTACCCAGAGCAGTTCGTTTTTCTCTGGGGTCAAGGTCACCGGGCAGCGCAGTCGCCCGACATAGACCTCGAGATAAAGATCAGAAGCGTAGTAGGTCAAATCCATGAAGTGGTAGAGGGTTACGTCTTCCTCGGTTATCCCCGTTTCTTCATAGAGTTCCCGATAGGCGGCAGCCAGCCCCGTCTCCCCGGGCTGAATTTTGCCGCCTACCACATTACAAAGCCCCTTGTAAGGCTCCTTCGCCCGTTTGCACATCAACAGCTTCTCCCCAGAGGGATTGTAGATCAGGATTAGGTTATAGCCTTGCATATGTCCACTCCTTGCCTTGAGGTCCCATACTCCTTCCCGATAACCCCGATACCTTCCTGCGAAGGTAAGGAGGTCCCCAGGGGCTCTGGTCGTAAGAATACACCAACGCACTCTTGCCAAGTTCCAAGTCAAGGTACAAACCTTTCTGCCCAAGGAGTGACTAGTATGCCTATGGCAAAACCTAACATGATCCTGATCTTCATGGATGATATGGGTTACGGCGACATGAGCTGTTATTCCAACACACCCATCAGGACCCCAAATATGGACAAGGTAGCCGGGGCCGGAGTGAAGTTCACCCAGATGTACGCTGCGGCACCCATCTGCACACCATCCCGAGTGGGTATTTTAACCGGTAGATATCCCCAGCGCAGCGGACTGTCACGGGTGCTCTTTCCCGAGGACGAAGAAGGCTTAACCCAAGCCGAGGTGACCATTGCCGATTGCCTCAAAGCCCAGGGCTACGCAACCTGCGCCCTAGGCAAATGGCACGTAGGTTGCCGACCAGAGCATATGCCCCGTCAACACGGCTTTGACTACTTCTTCGGACTTCCCTACAGCAACGACATGGACCCCCTTCCCCTCTACGAAAATGAAAGGGTCATCGAGTCACCACCGGATCAAGCCACCCTCACCCGCCGTTACACCGACAAAGCCATTGAGTTCATCCAAGAGCACAAGGATCAGCCCTTTTTCATCTACTTAGCCCATACCATGCCCCACATCCCCCTGCATGTAGAGGAAGAGTTTCGCGGTAAATCAGCGGCAGGCACCTACGGAGATACCATTGAGTGTATTGACTGGCATTTGGGACGACTTATGGATACTTTAGAGGAACTTGATCTCCTGGATAACACCCTGCTGATGATCACCAGTGACAACGGGCCGTGGTATGAAGGAAGTACCGGGGGATTACGAGGACGGAAGTTTGACGTGTATGAAGGGGGCGTGAGAATGCCCTTCGTAGCCCAATGGCCCAGGGTCATTCCTGCCGGCACCCTCTGTGAACAACCAGCCAGCCAGATGGACCTACTACCCACCCTGACCAAACTAGCCGGCGGAGAGGTGCCCCAGGATCGCATCATTGACGGTCGGGACATTTGGCACCTATTCCTCAACCAAGGCGGCAGCCCCCACGAAGCCCTCTACTTCTATGCTGCCGACAGTCTCAACGCCATTCGGGTGGGCAAGTGGAAACTCCATGTGGCTCGAGGCTTTCGTGGGGAAGACCGCAGGGAGATGCCCCAACTCTTTGACCTCAGTATCGATCCCGGAGAAAGCTATAACCTAGCGGATCGCTATCCCGGCTTAGTTGAGAAATTAATCGCCAAGATGGAAGTCTTCGATGGAGAAATTAGAGAGCAGCGTCCTGCTGGGAAGCACTAAAACTACAAAATGCGGATAGGCTCAGGCAGCCTATCCGCATTCCCCTAACGGAGTCAAAGCCTATTAGGCCTCACTCCACCTCGGGTTGATCATATCAACCACCTCCTCGTCGGGACCAATCTCGGCCTGATCCCAATGATAGCTTACCAAGAATCCGCAACTCCAGCGTACCCAGTTTTCGTAGGAATCATTCTTTCGCTCTGACAATCTTGCGAATACTGTCATAGCTGAGATGATATGCCTCCATCAAGGCATGAATCGGCTCACCTTCCTGGTAACGCCTGCGAATCTCCTGGTTGCGCAACTGCAGCTTTCTTCTGGTTCCGTTGCGCTGTCCCCATCCGACCCGTTCCCCGGATTCCCGAGGGATATAAAGTTCCCGTCCACTAACATACTTTTGTACCTGTCGGAGGAGACTCGGTGGTAAGACATCTTCTGCGTTCAAGTACATGGGCCAACATCCTCCTGTAGATTGTTGCTGCGTTGGCCCCCACTAGACTGCGACGACGCAGTCTATCTGTGATGGATCCCTTCCATCACCTTGATTTCGGCGGGCCAATCCATTGTGTTTGCTTTAGCGACAAGGCCAAAAACTCTCACCCTGGCCCACCTCCTTTCTGCGTATACTCTGCCTTTATCTCTATTTATACTTTATTTCCAAGCGTCCTTCACGGAAAATCCCCTTCGGAGCTATTTTTTCCGGAATTAGCTTCTGGAAATACTCGGCGCGTTTTCGCTAGGCAATCTCTTCTAGGCGGGTGACAATCATCTCGAGGACATCACCCACTCCTTCACTGCGCTCTCGCTGAGCAATAATACCGCCCCGGGCTTCTACCAACTCCTTAACCTCTTGGTCAGCATTCCCGGTAGTTGCCGGAAGGAATCGCTGCAGCATTCCCATATCGTTTTGTGAGTCACCCATGGCCAGCACCAACTCCGGGGGAATACCGAGATGTTCGCTGAGTTTGGCTAGAATGGGGCCTTTGCCAAGGATGGGAAACCGCAGGGCGATCCCGCGATGGTTTCTTACCGGGCGCAGGTTATCGGCACCCATTAAATCCAGTAGTTTGGTATGAGCCGCTAAAGCCGTCTCGGGATCGGGAAAGACGGCTTCAACAAACCCCCTTCTCTCCTGGGTCGCCTCGTCGTTGAGCCTAAAGGTGAGGTGGGGATACTGCCGGGAAAACTCCTGGATAATCTCCCGGGCCCGAGGCAGCAGGTCCCTTTCCGTGGTCAAAGCCTCCTGATTCCAGGGGCACCAGGGTTGATACTGACCATCCTTCAACTCATATATATCTCTTTCCTCACAGATCAGAAACTCGGGATAACCGGTGCTTCCACCGATGCCATTGCCCTCCATAAACCTAAGGGTATCCTCGGCTGGTCTTCCGGTGGCAATAGCGATAATAACTTGGTGCTTGTGCAGTCTTGCCAGCTGCTGCAGGGTCTTGGCTGCAATGGTGGCGTCGGGGTTAATCAGGGTTCCATCCAAATCCAGTGCAACAAGGTGTGGGATTTCCATCTTTGTTCTCCTCCTGGTTCCATGCTATGGACTTATTTAGCAGCAAGGCAAAAGGTTCCTGCTAGGCCAGTCATCAGTCGCATTATCACCTGGTCTCAATCCCTTTTTGGTCGGCCAGAAGCCATCATGCAGATCTTCGTTGTAATTTTACCATTATTGGCAATCTTTCCAGGGTTTTGCCCCGGGAAGCGGAACCCTATAGGCAAACCTACGTCCCAGCAACCAGGGATGTAGAGAGCGCTACGGCACTTTCATATCTGAGTAAGAGGTGAGATTATGTCACTAACGCCCCGGGAGCGAGTGTTAGCCGCCCTATCCCATCGCCGTCCCGACCGAACTCCCTTTGAACTGAGCTTTACCCCGCCCATGTTAGATAAATTCCGGGAGGAAACCGGTGCCACCGATCCCGACGACTACTTTGACCTGGATATTCGCACGGTAGGATTACAACCCACCAAACACATGAGTGACTTCAGCCGCTATCTGCCGGAGACAATGCCCGAGGGAACCGTCGTTGACGAATGGGGAGTAGCCCACCGACCGGGATCGATGTATCACTTCACGAAAATGATCCACCCCCTCCAGGCCATGACAACGATGGCTGAGCTGGAGGAGTATCCCTTTCCCGATGTAACTGCAGAGTATCGCTATGCACACCTCCCGGAGCAGGTAGAAGGGCTGCATTCTGCCGGTTACTTTGTCCAAGGCTTTGCCGGCCATATCTTTGAGATGGCCTGGTATATGCGGGGCATGGAAAACCTCTTGGCCGATCTCGTTCTCAACCCAGAATTTGCCACTGCCCTTCTGGACAGGATCACCGACATCAACAGTGTGACCGCCAAGAAGCTGGCCCAGGCCGGAGTGGATATGCTCAAGACCGGAGATGACGTCGGCACCCAAAAGGCAATGCTGATGAGCCCCGATATGTGGCGTCAGTGGTTCAAGCCTCGCCTGGCCAGGGGCATTGCCGCCGCTAAAGGGGTAAACCCCGATATTCACGTGTGGTATCACAGCGATGGCATGATCCTACCCATTATTCCCGACCTGATTGAAATTGGGGTTGACGTTCTCAACCCCATACAACCAGAGTGTATCGACCCAGAGATGATCAAGCGAGAGTATGGGGACCAAATCAGTCTCTGGGGCACCATCGGAACCCAAAGCATCATGCCCTTTGGTACCCCTCAAGAAGTGCGGGAGTACACCAAGGACCGCATCCGACGCCTAGGTTACAACGGCGGGCTGGTACTGGCCCCCACCCACGTCCTTGAACCCGATGTGCCTTGGGAGAATGTAATCGCCTTTGTCGAGACGGCCAGAGAGTTTACCGACTTTTAATCCCCAACCAAGGGACAACACAACAACAGGGATGCCACCGCCTTTTGGGCGGTAACATCCCTGTTTTTCCTTGTCACGTTGGATCAGCGTCCTTCTTATCCCTTGATGCCAGTCAAGGTGATTCCCTGGATAAAGGTCCTTTGGGTGAAGAAGAACAGGACGATAATCGGCACCGTCATCATGGTGGCTGCTGCCATCAGCAAGGCCCATTCTGTCTGATAACCACTTTGAAACTGCTGCAGTCCCAGGGACAGGGTGTATAGGGTCTGATCTTTGAGGTAAATCAAGGGCCCGAGGAAATCATTCCAGGTCCAGATAAATTGAAAGAGGGCTACTACCGCCAAGGCCGGCTTGGCCAAGGGCAGAATTACCCGGCGGAAAATACCGAACTCCGTACACCCATCAATCCGGGCCGCATCCGATAGTTCCTGGGGAATGGTCATAAAGAACTGTCTTAACAGGAAGATGAAGAAGGGGCTCCCAAAAAAGCTAGGGACAATTAAGGGCAGATAGGTATTGGTCCAACCAAAGGCGTTGAACAACAGGTAGACGGGAATCATCGTCACCTGGTAAGGAATCATCATCGTAGAGATGATTATGATAAACAGGATATTGCGTTCCGGCCAATCAATCCGGGCCAACCCATAGGCCACCAAGGGACTGGACAGGGTTACCCCGATCACACTAAGGGCAGTGATGGTAACGGTGTTTTTCGCGTACACCAGCATGGGGACAAAGGTCAAGGCCCGAGGGAAGTTGCTCCACATCAGCGGACTGGGAATCCAAACGGGAGGCCAAGCAAAGATCTGTTGGTCTGGTTTCAATGCCGTTGTCACCATGGTGACCAAGGGTAGGATAAAAACAAGGCCAAAGGTGATGAGAACAAAATGGGAAAGCACGCGACGAATTAAGTCCCGTTGTTTGATGCTGGTTCTAGCCGACATAGTGTGTCCCTCCTAGTTCCTCACTGATGAAAGCACCGGAGTAGGTATGACCGATATGGTCATACCTACTCGCGGCCCGAAGCAGCTTATTTCAGTTTCGCCAGTTCTGCCTCTACCTCTCTATCTACCTGATCTAGGATGCTCTGGGGAGTACCGCCCTGCAAGAGGCGAATGCGGTCCCGAGCGTTGTTGATTCGGTCGAGGTAGAAGAGCTCAACGGGAGTGGCAAATCCTGTGGGCTCGGTATTGCGAAGAATCTCGCTGAATACGCCCAATTGCGGATACTGCCGGATATAGTCTTGGTAAATCGGCTCCTCGGTGACTTTGTCCGCCAGCGGGAACCATCCACCCATCGTAAAGATCTTGGCTCGCTGCTCCTCAAAGCCCTTGCCTACCCAGAAGAGCAGGTACTGCAGAGCTTCCCGAGGATGCTTGGCGCCCTTGGGAATTAAGCCGTATCCCGAGGGAACAATCATCGCGTTCTTCCGCCCTCCTGGAGGTGCAGGTAGGGGAACGACGCCATAGTCGAAGTCGTCGGCGGCGTAACGGGCAATGTCCAGTACCTTCCACTGACCCATCAGCTGCATGGAGAACTTCTCAGAGATGAAGGGATCCAGCGCCTGGGAACGCTCAGTGGCCAGGCTGGAGTTAAAGGCTACAATCCGGCGGACATCGTACTTCTTCGAATAGGAGGCAATCCACTCAGCCGCCTCCACGTTCTTGGGATGGTTGGCGGTGATCTCTTCACCATCTAACCACTGACCGCCGAAAACGTTGGCCCACTGGTACAAATCATCGGGAAGGAATCCTGCCCGCTCGATTTGCCTAGCCTGGTTATACTTCGTTAGCTTCTCGGCATAGAGATCCAGGGTAGCGATATCCGTCGGTGGGCTATCGGGGTCCAGACCCACTTCCCGGAAGTGGTTCTTGTTGTAGTACAAGCCCATCACATCGACAAACCCGTGGAAGGACCACAAATGCCCAGCATACTCGTTGGCAGTCCACAGGGGATACTGATACTCCTTGTACTCCCGCAGCTCATCCTCGGTCATCAGCTCATCGATGGGAATGATGGCTCCCCGAGCTGCATAGGAGATGACGTTCCCCATGGTGTAGATAATGTCCGGGGGATCTCCCGCGGCAATGGCTGCCATCAACTTCGTATCCCGCTCATCATAGGGAACCACGAGGGCATTGACTTTGATCCCAGGATGGGCCTCCTCAAACATCTCAATGACCTCGTCGATGACGTGGGTCCAGGCACCGGTCCAACCGTGCCACAATGTAATAGTTACTTCCTCCGCTGCGGCGACGACGGTGGTTGCCAGCAGCAATACCAAGAGAATCGGAACCAACAGGCTAATCCGTTTCACTGCATGCTCCTCCCTTTCCTTGTGATATGGTGAAGACAAGAATGACCAACTAGTGTCCGATGTCTCACCTCCCACCCTTAGAGCAGTCTTCCGGCTTGACGAGATCGAAAGAGCTTTCTTTCTTGACCCGTTTCCAAAGCCCTAGCGCTCACCGGCGTAGTACACCCAGGATCGAGAACTGCGCAGTAGCAGCAAGGTGAAAAACATAATGATCACAAACAGGATCCAGGCCTGGGCCGATGCATATCCCATTTTGAAGTAACGGAATGAGTTGTTATATAGGTAGAGGGAATAAAAGAGGGTTGAATCCGCGGGCCCTCCGTTGGTCATGATATAGGCTTGGGTGAAATACTGGAATGAGTTAATTAGACCCATGATCACGTTGAAGAGAATGGTGGGTGTGATCATAGGGATGGTAATGTGGATGGTCTTGTGCCAGGCACTGGCTCCATCAAGTTCCGCCGATTCATACAGGGAAACGGGAACATCCTGCAAAGAGGCTAGATAAATCAAGGTTGCATTTCCTACTCCCCACAAGCTCATGATAATCAACGCGGGTTTTGACCACGCCGGATCGGCAATCCAGCCGGGACCTTGAATCCCAACCAACTCCAGCAAAGCGTTGATCACACCGTAATAGGGGTTAAAGAGCCACATCCAGACAATAGACGAGGCTACAATGGGAACGATGGACGGTAAGTAATAAACCGTTCGATATACCGCCATTCCCCCGACGTTCTGATTTAACAACAGGGCCAGGAGCACGCCGATGATGGCACCCAAGGGTACCGAAAAGGCACAGAAGTAGAAGGTATTGTATAATGAGGTCCAAAACAAGTTGTCCCCAAAGAGAGTTCGGTAATTGTCCAACCCAATAAACTCGGCAGGGGCCAAGACACTATACTTGGTCAAGCTTAGGTAGATGGACATCACAAAGGGATAGAGAGTAAAAACAGTAAATCCGATGATCCAAGGAGAGACGAAAAGCAGACCCATGAGTCGATTTCGTTTGGTTATAGCAGACCCTCGTTTAATGGCAATCAACCCCTTCCGGATAGCTTTGAGGATAAGGTTCCGTCCCAAGATTCATATTCCTTTAATCTTCTCACAATTTTTTCTATTCAGTTATCCGCTTTGCTATGGGGCCCTCAGAATTGCATAATAAAAAGCCCTCCGCAACAACGGAAAGGGCTATGACCGCCTAATTAGATTCCCCTAGCACTGCCTCGAAAGGATAGATTGGGCTGCTGCGCGCAAATCACTGAAGTCCAAACCGGCACAATGGTCTTCTATCGACTGAGAGAATCGGTTAATAATTCCCGTCATCTTGTCAAGTTCTGCGATGACTGAAGCTAAGGTGTCTTCGAGGTCACGATGGCGACGCTGGAGAATAATTAACTGCAGGACACTCCTCATGCTGGCTAAGGGATTGCGCAATTCATGCTCCACGATCGGAAGTAAACTGTGGAGTAAACGTAATCCTTCTAGACGACGCACCTCTCGCTCCAGCTTCACTCTTTCAGTCACTTCGTTAAGAGACAGCACCAGGTACTCCACCTCGCCGTCAGAAGAAAGCAGCGGAACTAGTGTCCAATCCCAAAAGGTTTCGCCCTGTTCTGGGCTGTTTTCATACACAAAGGGGCGCTCGTAGGCTGTAAAGGGGCGTTTGGTAGCGACAACTTTCTCGAAGATCTCCCGAGCATCGGAGGGGTAAAGCTCAAAATGGTTGAGCCCAGGGAAATCCTCCGGACGCCTTCCGTCTCTCCGAGCGTACAGCTCATTAACTTCTATAAAGTTAAAATCTCGATCTAAGATTGCTATTGCGGTCAAAGAATGATACCGAAACCATTTCTGCACACAATCTCTATTGATTTTGGGTCCGTGCCTAGCTACAAACAATTCCCTTCTCCTCAAGTGCATAGTGTTCATCCTATCACAAGCTACCTACTGGGCCAGGGCTTGCCACTGCAGAAATTCTTCGCTCTCTGTCCAGCGCAGAGGTTCCGTCACTGTCTTGAATAGGATATCTACGAGGATCATATGGCGGGCTTCTTCGTCGGCTAACTCTAGGAAAACATTTTCTGCAATCTTATCCTTCTTCTCCCGGGCCTTGGCGGCAAAGTCGAGATAAACATCTCGATTCTTCCTCTCCACCTCATAGGCATGCCGATATGCCTTGGCATACTGCATCGCCAGGGGCGTTGTCGGATCCACTTCAAAGCCTTCATCGATGATTGCCGCAAAGGCAGCCTTGGCCTCGGGAATTAGGTCGCTTTTAGGGCCCCAGGGCCGTTTTTCAATGAGACAGTAGATGGCATGAATATGACGTTCCTCTTCCTCTGCCAAGACCTCGAAGATGCGTCTGAGCCGCCGATGGGGGGCTTGTTTAGTCAGTTTCCGATAGTATTCGATCCCCTCTTCCTCCATTTCAATTGCAAAGGTGTAAATATCCCTCACCTTATAAGCCTCCTTCTTGATCCTCTACGGTCGCCAAAAGACCATATCGGTATCGGTTCGTGCTTAGAGACTGGATCCCTGCTTGTTCTCCCCTAGCTTATTAGCGGCTCTTTGCTATGGCCATTCCTGTAGCCGTCGGCAGAAGAAAATGACCATCATCGGATCTCTTGGTCTCCAAGAAACTGGCTAAGCTATCTAACTTGGCGGCTATCTCGGCTAGTTGCTTCTGAGATAGCATCGACAGCGCGTAATCAAGTAATGACTCCAAGGAGGGTACTTTGAGTTCATTGGGAAACAGCCTAACTTCAACATCCTCAAAGTGACGCAGCAGGCTATCTTGGCAGTTTTCCAAGGTGAAGGGGGAAAGGAGCAGAGAGTCGATCACCAATCGGGAGTCGAATTCCTGCAGCCACTCCTTAATGTCGGCCAAATGTCTATTACCCACGGTAGTTGCGTACAACACCCCTCCAGGCTGCAATACCCTGCAAAATTCCGATAAAGCCACATCTAGATCCGGCACATGATACAGCATGTGATTGGCGATTACTACCTGGAAGGTCCCAGCCTCATAGGGAATGTCCATGGCATCGATGATCCGGTAGCTAAACCGAGGATCGTCGCTGCTGAGATCCTGTCGGGCTTCCTGCAGCATCCCCGGCGAGAGATCGGAGAGAACTACATCCGCATCCTCGGGAAGGGTACCCAGCAGGTGCTTCCACAAAGCACCGGTCCCACAACCCAGCTCCAAAACCCTACTTCCCAGATCAATCTTAATGTTATCGGCCACCCAATTAAACCAGGGCTGAGGATTGGTGGAGTAGCGGTAAATCTGTGCCCTGGCCGACAATCGAGAGCTATCCCGGTACTGCTCCTTGCTCAAGTCAAAATTTGCAGTCATTGCTCTCCATCTCTCCCCCTTGCGGGAAGTCAACCACTTTATGTAGACAATCATTCTATCGCAACTAGGTTCGTCTCAGGTTACCGACTTCCTTGAGAAAAATAGCCAGGCACTGGGCCCGGCTATTGCAGCAAGATCTTACAGTATGTTACATCAACTATCCTTGCATGATGTTTTCAATTCGCTCCAGTACTTCGGAGGAAAGCTCGATATCAATGGCCTTGACGTTCTCCTCCACTTGACTGGGTTTGCTGGCGCCAATCAAAGCACTGCTAATTCCCGGTTGATGCAGAATCCAAGCCAAGGACAGTTGAGCCAGAGTAACGCCTAGTTCCTCAGCGATTTTGATTAGCTGCTCCACCTTCTCCAGATTAGCATCGGTCAACATCCGGGTAATGGACTGGTTGGCCTTGGGGTCCGCGGCCCGGCTGTCCTGGGGAATCTCCTGACCCTTACGATACTTACCGGTCAACAACCCCTGAGCCAGCGGGGAAAAGACTATCAACCCGATGCCATTGTCAAGACAGGTGGGCACTACAGACTCCTCGATGTACCGGTTGAAGAGGTTGTAAACCGGCTGGTTAACCACGATCCGGTCCAATAAGTACCTATCCTGCACCCGAAGTCCCTCGACGATCTGGGCTGCAGTCCATTCACTGACGCCCATGTAGAGCACCTTACCCTGCCGGATCATGTCCTCAATGGTTCTAAGGGTTTCCTCCAGTCTCACCGTGGGATCGAAGCGATGGCAATAGAGGATGTCGACATAGTCGTGTTCTAGCCGTCTGAGGCTGTGGTGCAGCTGCTCAAAGACGTGTTTTCTCGACAGACCGCGATCATTGGGGCCATCACCCATGGGCCAGAAGACCTTGGTTGCCAGGACATAGGAATCCCGATTAAACTGTTTTAGGGCCGGTCCGACAATCCTCTCGGCCTCACCCTGGGCATAGACATTAGCGGTATCAAAGGAGTTGATTCCAAGTTCGTAGGCCTTCTCGATGGTTCTGACGGCAGTGTCCCTTTCCACGGAATTGCCATAGGTCAACCAGCTACCGAGACTAATCTCACTAACCTTGATCCCAGCTTTCCCCAGCTGTCTGTACTTCAAACCATACACCTCCGCGTGTGTCTTGAAAAACCAAGTTCCCACCACCGAAGGAATTAATTCTTGAAGGGTTAACTCCCTCGGTTACTCAGACTTCCCCAGTTGCACCAGAACACAGTCATACACCGTGTTCATTCCTAGTTCCTTGGCCTTTTCCTTAACGGCCTCATCGTAGGTTCCAGGTTGAAACCACACATTCTTGATCCCCAGTTGATGGGCCTCCTGCAGTGTCTGCAGGGTGATGTTCCGTCGAACGACAAAGTCGATGACCGCCGGCTTTACGGGAAGCGCCGACAAAGAAGAGTAGCAGGGTTCTCCTTCGATCGACTCATATTTGGGATTGACGGCATAGACATCGTACCCCCGGTCCTTGAGCCGCTTCCAAATCTTGTAGCCAAACTTATCGGTATTGGGAGTTACCCCGATTACCGCCCAGGTTTTCTCCGCCAACATCATTGCTATGTTTCCATCCATCGGAAAATCCCCCCTTACTGACAGCTACGATCATACTTACCCAGCTTCTCTTGGTTTAACCATTTAGCTGCCTACCCATCCGATAAGTCTTAAATGCTCACTTGTGATCTGCGTACCGCCACCAGCAGACGGTTGCACCCATTCCCACCAAACCGGTGACTAAAAGGATATGGATGCCCAGGGGTTCGACGGCCATGCTCCCTTGGCCAACAGTTTGGCTGAGCAGAGCCGGAACTGACCAGGGAAAATACCAACCATAACCGGTCACCGCAACGACTTGCGCTGTAACCAGGGTGAAAACGATAAATCCCAGGGGAGAGAGATATCCTCGACCAATACTGGCCAACAACGCAACGGGCGTGGACAGGAATAAAGTCAAGATTGCGCACAGCAAAAATGTGAGCAAACCCTCACCGGCAATGGCCGTGGACCACTGGGGGATATCGACGATGCGGCCGACAATGAATCCCAGGACAATCACCACTACACTTAGGCTCAAGGACCACAACCCCACTACCAGGAACTTCCCCATGACAATGGCTCCCCTCGAGATCGGCAGAGCCAAAAGATCGTTGATAGTCCTGTCGGAATACTCCCTGCCAAAGACCCAACTGGTGATAAATCCGAAGATAAAGAGCCCGCCAACGGCTATCGCCTGGGACAACAGCCCAAGATAGGAGGGCCAATCGGCGGTCCCCATGATGTGTGCCTTGGCGGAAATTACGCCCATTTTCTGAGCCAGCTCCGGATCCTTTAAGATAAACATAAATAGCCCACCGACAAAGGGAATCATCAGACTGGCTAAGAGGGAGACCAGCGGTACCTTGGAGCGGAAGAGTTTCTTACTTTCCACCAAGAAGGCGGTAGCTAGCTTATTCATCGACCTTCCCTCCGGCTTCTTCTATGGTGCGCAGAAAAAAGGCTTCCAGGTCTTCTTCCACAACTTGCAGCAGAGTAGGCGGAACCTTAGCATTAACCAGCAAAGTGGCGACTTCATCGGGAGACTGCACTGCTCTTGGATCGGTGATCAACAGCGGTCCCCGGCCTCCATCTCCTGGCCCCAGATCCACCTGATACCCCGCCTGGGCCAAAACCGACAGCATCCCTTGGCGCTCCCTTCCATCCAAGACCAGCCATTTTTTCACTTGCTCCTTGAGACGGATTCCATCGATTGTCTTGATCAGTTTTCCGGCATGAATTATTCCAATGGTGGTGGCCACCCGGGCGATCTCATCGAGTTTGTGGCTGGAGATCAGGATGGTTACCCCCTCTTCTGCCAGTTCTAAGAGAAGCTTGCGTACCTCGACAATTCCCGCGGGATCCAGCCCATTGGTGGGTTCATCGAGAATCAGGACTTTAGGCCGATGGATCAAGGCCTTGGCAATGCCCAGCCGCTGGGCGTTACCCAGCGACAGGTGACGGGCCTTGCGGTGGGCGTATTCCGTGAGTTTCAGCTTCTCCATGATCCAATCGACACACTTAGAGTCCCCCATACCCCGCAGCCTTCTGACAATGCCCAAGTTCTCCCGCACCGTCAATTCCGGGTAGGAATAGGGGGTTTCCACGATATAGCCCACTTCAGCCCAGAGGTTGGTAGCGCCAGGGGAGACAGGCTTGCCAAACAAGTAACACTGACCTTGCGTGGGAGTGACCATTCCCAATAGCATCCGAATCGTTGTGGTCTTGCCAGCGCCGTTTAGGCCCAAGAAGCCAAAGATCTCACCGACCCGAACCGATAGGTTTACGTCCTCGACGGCATGGGTGGAGCCAAACCATTTGTGTAGGTTAACAGTCTTAATGACTTCTTCCATTTAGCCAAGTTCTCCTTAGAAAATATGTCGTTGCAGGACTAGGGCTGGGTGCCCAAGGGGACTCCAATGCCCTACTTCGTCAAATCAAGAGAATACCAGAAGGTCGCAATCTGTTCTTGAACAAATCCCGTGCGCGAATAAAGATTGCTGGCCCGGGTATTTGAACTAATTACGAAGAGCTTAACCTCTCGGCATCCCCTCTGGTAAAGGGAATTTACCAGCTGGAGCAGCAACCGCTTTCCTAGGCCCTGTCCCTGCACCGAAGGTGAGATAGCTAAAAACTCAATCCACCCAGTGTCCCCCTCCACCTTCAGTTCGTAGGCCCCCACGGGTTGCCCCTTTTCGAGGGCAATTCCACAGATTAGATCACTGTCGGGGCGCAGACGAGCCTCCAGTTCCTCTTCGGCTAGGCAGCCAGAGTTAGGGGAATCACGGAAGGCATCGTCGTGAATCCTTTGAAAGACCCTGGAGTTGTCAACCGTTAACTCCTGCAGGGATAGGCTGGAGAAGGGCAGTTCATCCAAACTAGCAGCGCCCTGATGCCGAAAAACCAAGGCCCGGTAGCTCTCCTCAAAACCAGCCCTCTCAACTTCTGATGCAAGATAGCGATGCTCCCAGGGAACGCCCAAACGGATTACCCTGGGCTGAAAAGCCCTAGTGTATCCAATGACAGCATCCAAAAGCTGTGGGAAGTTTTCTTGCTCTGCCTGGGCACAGGTCAGGCCGGTAATGAAGGCCTCCCCCCGACTGGCGATCTCCTCGGTAATGACGCCAGCAGTGGCAATGACATCTTTGCCCTTCCACAGGGAGAAGTGTCCCTTCCCCTGGCTAAAGAGAAAACCAAGGTAGTCTTCCAGCATTTCTCCATAGGAGCTGAAGTAGTAATCCGGCCCTACTTGAACTACAAACTGATACAGCTTCTGCCTTTCGGCTTCACTGAGTTGATCGAAAGATTTCACCTTCATATGCAAAAGGCTCCTTTAGTGAGTTAGGTGCTTATTACAAAAAGGGCTGCTCCTGCTGGGCACCTATCCCCACTTGAATTTAGTCAGGTGGATGCTGTAATTGTACCTCGGAACCAGCAGCATGAAATCTACTGGTTCCCGGCAAATCCTCTTAACGTGAAGAGAAGCCCATCTTGGTCAAGCTTTTTTATTGCCTTTGATGATACAGCGTCAATCAAGTCTTCGAAGGTGGAAAAGGCGATCCCATGGGAATTCAACTGCGCTATCCATGCCTTCTTTCCATTCTGGGCATCATAAAGGGAAACCTCAAACTGGACCATAGGGCTTTGAATAAAGTATCCTCCATAGGTTTGCGTACTTTGATGGTAATCGTACGTATTGCCAAGAACATATACGGTTCCACTAGTCGAGGTTGTGGGTGGAACATAGGATTGCTGAAGTTGAGCATCAAGCACCCTGAACTCCAGTACGCCATCTATCCCGTGAGCCGTCAATAATTCCGTGGCTTGCTCCGCAGAGTAAGTCCTTGTTGGTACGAGAATTTCATATGATGGCACACCCTTAACTCCCAGCTCACTGAGGACTGAGACCGCCTTAAGTTCAGAACTCTGCCTGAGGCCGATATCGGAATATGGCATGTATACCATTAGGCGTGAGAACTTAGCGAACCGGTATTCTGGATCAACAAAGGAGTTGACCGTTGTATGGGTACAACCGGAAATAAGTACCATGACAAGCAGGATCGGAAAAAACCATAGTTTACGCAGCCTCATGACATCCACCTCGCATAAGTACAGCCCAGTTCCTCAGACTCTAACGTGTTGAATTCTTCGGACAAGGGATGCATTCCCTCCAAGGGTACCGTCAATTTGACGGTCATCATTAGTGCTCCTTGGCATAAAGACTAAGAGCCCTATGACCAGTGCCAGCCCTAAGTATCCGGCCGGTAAGTAACAAACCTAGCCCTGGACCAGTTACAAGAGCTGCCCCGTTAGTCGTGACCACCGGCGAGAAACTCCTCTACCGTGGCATATTCCGCCAAGGTAATACCCTGAGCCTTGATCACCTGGATAACAGTCTTCTGAATCAATGCTGCCCGGGACTGCAGCTGATTCAAGTCATCGGCAGCATAGGCACCCATCAAATCCAGTGAGCCCAAGCCATATTCTGCGGCGATTCTATCCAGTTCCCTTTGCAGACAAGTACCAGACAGGTAAGCTAAAACAGTGTTTCCCGTCGCGCAGGCTACCTTGATCTTATTCCAGGTTGATACCAGCTCCTGATACCAGTTGGCCAGGGCAGAGTAGTCGGGATTGCTTTCTCTTGCGGAAGTTGGCTCTTGCTCTGCCTCAATTAACTCCTTGGTGTTTGCGATCATTTGCTGACAGATCCCGCGCAGTTCCTGGGTCGAATTGGCCTTTGCCACCCCTTCATACAAAAAGATGAAGTCCCTGGGAAGGGCTGCCATGCCCTTGAGGTCCTCCAGCTGGGTCTTGAGTCCCCGAGCAAAGTAGGTCTGATTGGTATAAGCCACGGCCTCAGCCAGGAACATGGCCACGTAGCCCGAAAGGGTTCTGGCCTGACCAAGATCATCGGCAAAGACCAATTGGCCATAGAGCCTCACTGCTTCCTCCAAACGCTGGCAGGCCTTAGTCAGCATGAATTTCTTGTCAGCCAGATTAGCCTGCAGGCGGGCCTGCAATTGCTCAAATCTTTCTCGGTCCTCCGGTGAATTGCAGTACAGGATCTTGACGTTGCCCAGACAGGGTGTCAGATAGTCATTGAAGTCAGCAATATCCTTCACCCTTGACCAAGACATGGGAAACAGATCATAACCTACCCCTTCGATAATAAAGGTGGTGCTCAGTTCCTGGGCCCCTTCCGTCTTAGGGATGAAATACATGTCCACATCAGACAAGGGATTGGCGGTCCCATTCTCATAGGAACCGTACATTAACAGCAAACTGACATCCTCGTGATACTCCCGCTGGACTTTATCTACCGCCCACTGAATAACCGAGTCGTTGCGCCGCTTCATTCTGTTTACTTCCCTTGCCGGACCTAAGTGCTTAACTACTTTCACCCTTAATTCCCGCCGTGTGTGCCATTCCATACCCGGCTCCATGGTGGAGTTGGGCACCGGCATCAGATCTTCGGTCACCGATATCGGTTCATCGATAATGTACAAATAACCGGAAGCCGTGCCATTATGCTGGATTGAACCGTCATCTTCAATCATCAGCCAGGTGGGCTGGTGGGAAAAGGCTATTGCCAGGTCCTTGTTCTGAGTTATGGTGCTTCCAGGACGCAAAACTTCGAATAATTTGTCCGAGCCATGGTACCACATGCTGATCAGCCTCCTTTACCGGTGTCGATTCTGGACCGCATACTTCCTGAGAGGTTTGAGTGAAAAGGCGTTGGTCTGTCAGTTAATTAGGCGTATTGAACAGGAAAATACTTCCTCCAGGTGAGCCCTTCCACCTGCCGTCGCCTACCGAGAAAAGCAGGATATCCAACCCCACAGGGGAACTCTCTGCAGAAGAAAACATCCTTTAGTTTTCAAGGCTATCTAAAAAAAGGAGTGACACCCTGTGCCGAAAGAAAACTACCGCAATCCCGCTGAGTACTACGCAAGCCACAGCCTGATTACCGATCCCAAGGAGTATCGGCATCTCTTGGCCGATATTCCTTCAAGTGTATCGGAGATGGTAGAGATCCTTCAGGGGCTCTTTCTTCACATCTTTTGGGCAGAACGCTACGGAGTCACACCTACTCCGCAGCAAAGGGAACACGTGCAGGCAAGAAGTGTGCGGAATATTCTCGAGGCTATTGACAATATCGATCCAGCCCCTCTTACTGAGCCCAGGCCACTGGAGAAGCGGTTTTTCGGCAACTGCCGAGACCATTCGGTTCTCCTCTGTGCCATGCTCCGCGCCCAAGGAATCCCAGCCCGGGTTCGCTGCGGATTTGCCACCTACTTTATCCCGAATCACTTCGAAGATCACTGGATCTGTGAGTACTGGGATGGGCAGTCAGACCGCTGGATCCTGGTCGATCCCCAACTGGATACCCTGCAGAAACAAGTCCTGGGGATTTCCTTTGACACCTTGGATATGCCCCAGGGTCAGTTTATCACCGGGGCTGAGGCTTGGAAGTTAGCCCGCAGCGGCCAGGAGGACCCAGAGAAGTTCGGCATTTTCGATATGAAGGGACTGTGGTTCATCAGAGGAAACCTGATCCGGGATCTCGCATCGCTTAACAAAGTTGAGCTTTTGCCCTGGGACATCTGGGGACTCATCGAAGGTCAGGAGCGAGAATTAACTGAGGAAGATTATACCCTCTTAGACGAGGTCGCCGAGCTAATCATAGGCCACGACCCCAAGCTTTACGAGGTATACCAAGAAAACCCAGCGCTGAAGGTCCCTGATGTCATCACCAGCTGGACCGATAATGGACCAAAGCCAGTTACTCTAGAGTAGGGGTGTTGGCTAAATCTGATGCCGTCACACCGCCATCTGGCTCTGTCAACGTGGTGACACCAGAACCCGCCTTCAACAGGATTCTCACCCGCTATTTCCGAAGGAGTATAGTTTGCAGCGCACTTCATGAAGCACAAGCTGGTCTTCTGAAGCGTAAACGAAGGCCGCGTCGTACAGGTGGTGGGAAACTTGCAGAGGGTCATGGTTATTGGTTCACCGGGAGCCGGCAAGTCGACCTTCTCCCGAAGGCTCGGCGAAATGCTGGACATGGAAGTCATCCATCTGGATAAAGAGCACTGGCGGCCAGGGTGGATGGAGCCGACGGATGATGAGTGGGAAAGGATTGTCAAGGGTCTGGTGGCAAGAGACCGGTGGATCATTGACGGAAACTACGGGGGAAGCACCATGGATCTTCGCCTGGAGCGGGCAGATACGGTAGTTTTCCTAGACTTCCCCCGCGTTGTCTGTCTGTGGCGAGTGATGAAAAGACGTTGGATGTACCGTGGCAGAACCCGACCGGACATGGCTCCCGGGTGTCCAGAGAAACTGGACTGGGGCCTAATCCGGTTTATTTGGGGTTATCGGAAGAAAAGCCGCCCCTCCGTTCTGCAGAAACTGGAAAGACATAGTGGGAAGAAGGTATATATTCTCCGCTATCCTTGGCATGCCCAAGCTTTGCTCCATAATTGTTCACAGACCATCGGGAGGGAAGGACTATGAACAACCAGTCTACAGGGGAATCAGCGCCCATAATCGATTACCTGCAAGAACGGGGTCTCTTTACTGCTGTTCAGTCCCTCGAACCCCTTCGAAATGGCGCCAGTGGTGCCAAAGTATACCGGGTCATTGATCAGGCGGGTTCCTATGTGGTAAAGCATACCCACCCATCCCTTTGCGGCGGTGACCAACACTTGCTGTCCTCCTATGAACGAGAGCTGAGATTCTACTCTGTGGTAGATAGCGGCACCTTCCCGGCAGTTCCTCAAGCCCTTCATGTGGAGAACAATCCCGAACTGGGTTTCATCCTGGTGCTCCCCAACTATGAAAGGATCGAGTTTGACCAATGGAGCCCAAAACTGCAGGAGCGCGCGGCTGAGCTTTGCGCCCAAATTCATAGTCTTGACCCCGCCTGTGTGGAAAGTCTAGGGCTGGAGTTTGAAGAGATTACTGTTGACACCGATATTTTAGATCAGGCACTGGAAAACTGGATCTATGTTCTTAACCGACATTGCCAGCAGCTTGACACCAAGCCCCTACAGAACATCCGTGACAGCATGTCCAGTATCTGCAGCATTCTCAATGCCCCCCCGCACCGGGTGTGCCATGGAGATTTCCACGCCGAGAACCTCTTGCTCAATCAAGGGGATTTGGTAATCTGTGATTGGCAGAACGTTAATATCGGGAAGGGAGCCGGTGATATCTCCTTTTTCATCAGCAGGGGTAAGGCTGCCGGTATAGACATCGATGCAGCCCAGCTGATTGATCGCTACTGCGAGAAACTCTCCTTCTATACGAAACAAGAGGTAGAGAAAAAAGACATATACGATGTGATTAACGCATCTACTGTGCACATATCCTTCAGGTTTTGGCCCCATTACCTCAGGGATGCCAAGGCTGACCGGGTTTTTCAGATATATGATGCGATGGTGGAAGCCTACCTCCAGTTGGGGCTCTAGGAAAGATACGCGGCAGACCCCAGGCCCATTTTACCCGCGACTTCGGGTTTATGACGGGATCAGGGCCCTCACGGGGTCTGCCTGATTTATTTACTTTCCTCGTCAACCATCACAACCCGCCATTGACAAACCTCTTCCATGCCGAGATTCTTATACACCCGGCGGGCCGCGGGATTGTTGTAAAACAGATAAGGATACTTTCCTTCCTCCAGCAAGGATTCAAACAGACCGATCAGCACTTCCGTTCCATAGCCCCTGCGGCGATAGTCGGGGTGAGTCACTACGCCGATGACAATGGCGCTG
Organism: Bacillota bacterium; assembly: GCA_012727955.1. Classification (NCBI taxonomy): domain Bacteria; kingdom Bacillati; phylum Bacillota; species Bacillota bacterium. Next base: position 36,504 of record JAAYGB010000006.1, on the reverse strand, counting down.
TTTCTGCTTTCCTTCACAGTGCCGCAGGCACAGACCATTTTGTTGTCTACACTGAGATAAACCCTTCGATCCTGGGAGCCTTGCAGTCTTTTCAGCTCCTTGGCGACATACTCATCTCTGCTTACCTCCAGGTTGTACTCCTGGGTAGACTGGAGCAGGTCGTAGTGCATCTCCAGTTCCCCCTCGCTGGATATCCTCCGCACTGAAAGCTGGGGGTATCGTCGCTGCGCGACAATGTTCTTGACCACTCCCATGTAAGACAGGGTATCGGATTTGACGGGCACCAAGGGTAAGAACTGCGCCATCAGCTCACTGGGTCCCGACAACTTGAAGTAGCTAAGTCGAGGCAAGATTTCTTGATACACCGCAACATCCCGAAGGGTTTTTGCGTAATAGGTGAGATTACCAAAGTTGTTCAGCAGGATTGAGACCAATTGATCGCCTTCATATTCCCCGTATACACGAAAGGCCTCGCCACTATAGTTGTTGTCCAAGAGCTCATTGATGAGGAAGTAGTAATATGGAGTCTCATCGGCAAATAGATCCAGGACCTCTTGATGATTCTCACGGGATAGTTTTCTAATCTCCAAGGTTTGCACTCCTTGCTCAGTAACTCTGACTTGACCTTCCTCTTTCCCGTCCTAGGCCTTCCTCTCTAAGGCCAATAACCGGGAGATGTTCCCAGAAAAGATCTTCTCCATGTCCCCTTGCGACAGGTTGAGACTATGACAGATTCTCAGTTGTTCGTCGAGGTAGGGTTGACTAAATCCCCGGGGAAACCAGGAGGAATCTGTGGCGAAGATGATTCGCTCCGGTCCGATAGTCTCGAGAAACTTCCGAAATAGGTCCGTTAAAGTGGTATCGGGAATCATCCAGCGAACCCATTCGTTAGAACCGGATGTGTCGGTATAGATGTTGCTGCAGGCCCAACACAGGCGCAGCAATTCCGTGGGAAAGCCACAGCCAAAGTGTGGAATGATAATCGGAATCGTCGGAAAGGCCTTAGCCACATCATGGATTTTCAGGGGATTGATGTTGGGATGATCCGCGATTCCTCCCACGCCGCCTAAGGGACCAAAGTGAATCAATACCGGAATCTCCAGCTCCTCCACCGTTTCCCAGAGGGGCCAGAGCTCCTTGCTGGCTATATCCCCCTCGAGAGCGGGAGCAATGATCTTGTAGCCCTTTAGCCCCAATTCCTCAACTGCCCGACGCAGCTCTTCCTTGGCATTGGGCAAGAAGGGATCATGATGGGCGTAGCCGATAAACCGGTCGGGGTGTCGACTGACGATTTCCGCTAAGGTATCGTTCCCACCGCCGGCAGCAAAGACAATTTTCTCAATGCCTTTGGCGTCTAGATCCTGGACCCAACGCTCGGCTTGGACGAAAATCCCCGGTGGGTCTGCTTCCGGCAAAGGAAATCCCCACATCTGTCGCCACTTAGCTTGAGATGCTGCCCGAGCCTGGGCCAAGGCCTGGCGACGGCGCTGTGCTCTCTCATCGCCAGCTGCTTGCGGCGGTTTTTGTTCCTGTCGAGGAACGGGGAAATGGGCATGTCCATCGATAATCGGGATTCCATATGAGCGCATAGGTATCTGCTCCTTTAGCTGCATATAGTTGGTAAGGCATCTATTGAAGTCATTCTCTGGAAAAGGACAACGTCCTTGTCTTGTATAACCAAGGGGGAACCTAGAAGCTTCCGCCAATGGCAAGGAGAACCGGGCTTAGCTGCGAAGAATTAGGTATGAGCATTAGCTGGTGAATGGAGGAGAAGGCAATCAAACCATCAGTCACTAGACCGACCAACAGCACCTTTTTTCACGGTCTGAGGAAACGATACCAAACTGCAACGGAAGGAATGAGCAGCAACGTTAAGTTCCTGCTGGCCACAGAACCACTCTTTGGTATTCCAGTAAATTGGACCAGGACCTATGCTTCTTTATTCATGGCCGCCCTCGGGATGAGTGGGACTCAAATCGGGGCCGTGGCGTCATTGACAATGGTTACCCAGATGCTGGTCGCACCTCTCGGCGGATACGTCGCCGATCGTTTTGGACGCAAGAAGATCCTGATTACCTTTGATACCATTGCCTGGATTATCCCGACCTTTCTGTGGATGATCGCGCAAAACCCCTGGTACTTCGTCGCCGCGGCGATCCTCAATGGAATGAGCATGATCATCGGTCCTTCCTGGAATTGTCTCTTGGTAGAGGATACCGCCCCCCACCGCCGGGCCACGGTCTTTGCTGCCCTTCAACTGGTGTTACTGGGAGCGGGACTCTTTTCACCGGTGGCCGGCTGGATCGTGCAGGGATACTCAGTGGTCATGGGAGCTCGAATCATCTACGGCCTGACACTGATCTCGGTGACAATAATGGTGATCGCCAGACACTACCGGGTCACGGAAACCAGCGTGGGAAGAAGTCGAATTCAGGAGATGCGCAACTCCAAATTCAGTGATGTCTTTGCTAATTACCGAGAGATCTTTGCCATGGGGGTCAAGAACAGGAACCTGGTCTATCTGTTTTTCCTATATACCATCAATTTCGCTTACAACACCCTATGGCATACTTATTCCGCTCTGTATATGACGGCAGAGCGGGGATTACAGCTAACACCGGCAGTGGTGTCCATTTGGCCTACCTTTTCATCCCTGGTGATGATCCTAGCTTTGCTGCTGATCGTTCCTAAGGTCAAACCGGAGAAACTGCCCCAGTGGTTAATCCTCAGTTCCAGTTTGCTCTGTGGTGGTATGGGCATTTTCATCCTTTCCCCGGCCCAGTCCTATCCGGTTCTCGCGGTGGCCGCGGTCCTAATCGCCTGCGGTATGGCCCTGATTAACCCGGTGCGGGACACCTTTATCGCCAACGTCATCGATGATCGGGCCCGGGCAGTACTCTTGTCGGGAATGAACTCCCTGAGCATGCTGCTGATTATCCCGATTACTCCTCTGGCAGGATGGCTCTTTGAAATCAATCCAAGGTTTCCGATCTTGGTGTTGTTAATCATGCTGGCAATCGCGGTGACCCTATCGATTCGTCTGGCCATCACCGCCAAGGAAGCAATTAATCAAAATGAAGAGGGTGTAAAATGAAACTAGTCCTCCACACGCTTTTCTTTTTCCACCTCTATGTGGGCATCGGTGCTCTGTTCGGAGGAGCCGCGGCGATGATTAATCCATATGATCCCCTGGGGGTTTCGGCCGAGAGCTTGGTCAACTCGCCCTTTAGCAGCTTTCTCATCCCAGGGATCATTCTCTTTGGGTTACTGGGAGTGGGAAATATTGCCGGGGCCTTGGCGTTGAGGAGAAGGTCAAAATATACGGGGTATGTCAGCGCCACCTTAGGCGGCGCCCTGGTGATCTGGATCATCGTCCAGTGTCTAATGCTGGATACGGTGGTCTTTCTCCATGTCCTCTATGGCATCATTGGTTTGATTCAGGCTATCCTAGCGACAAGGCTCCTGGTCGCTCAGCGTATGTTTCCCTTCAATCTCCTGGTTGATTTTCTCAACCACCGAAGGGACAATACTAGAGACGCATAATTGGGGGAGGAATTCTTGTTGTTGACGCTACTCCTGGTTCTTATCTATATTTCCTTTATCAGTCTGGGACTGCCGGATTCCATATTGGGAACGGCCTGGCCAGCGGCCTACAAAGATCTAGGAGTTCCCATATCCTGGGCTGGGATTATCTCAGCTACCATCTCTGGGGGAACCATCATCTCCAGCTGGTTTAGTAACAGGATTATCTCTCGACTAGGTACCGGCGTAACCACCGTGGTCAGCGTTGCCATGACTGCCGTTGCCCTGCTGGGGGTTTCCCTCTCCGGAAGCTTTTGGTTTCTCCTCCTGTTCGCAATTCCCCTGGGACTTGGTGCCGGCAGTGTCGATGCCGCACTGAATAACTTCGTGGCCCTGCATTACCAGGCAAAGCATATGAACTGGCTTCACTGCTTTTGGGGTATCGGTGCCAGTGCCGGGCCGGTAATTATGTCCATTAGCCTGACTAGCAGCAACTGGCAGACAGGATACGCGGCTATTGGCTGGCTGCAAGTGGCTCTGGTGATCATTTTGCTCCTCTCTTTGCCCCTATGGAAACGGTTCTCGTCGGGGGCGCAGTCAGAAGGGAGTAGGGCTCAGGTGCTTTCCACCAGAGAGCTGCTAAGGATTCCCGGAGCAAAGCCCATCTTGGTTGCCTTTTTCTGCTATTGTGCGGTGGAGGCCACCGCCGGGCTTTGGGGAAGCAGCTTTCTCGTTCTCACCAAAGGTATCTCTCCCCAAATAGCGGCCCGTTGGATTTCCCTGTATTACTTTGGCATTACCTTCGGCCGGTTCCTCTCGGGGCTTTTGACCTTGAAGATTGCCAACCGGGATCTAATCCGCCTTGGCCAGGGAATGAGCGTCCTCGGCATTTTGCTCCTGTTGCTTCCTGCCTGGGACTTTGTCTTCTCTGCAGGCTTTTTTGTCATTGGATTGGGCTGTGCACCGATTTTCCCTGCCCTTCTCCATGACACCCCGGAGAATTTCGGTGCAGAGTTATCTCAGGCCATCATGGGAATGCAGATGGCCTGTGCCTATGTGGGAACAACGACAATGCCTCCCCTCTTCGGTTTCTTAGCACAACGGGTATCGATGATCCTGTTGCCCTTCTATCTGTTGGTGATTGCCCTGTTGATGGTCGCCATGGTGGAACTGCTCAACCGGCTCAAAGCCCAGGGGCTCACCCTTGGAACAAGGGTTCAGAGATAACCAGATATCTCTTGCCTCTAAGTTTGAAGGCTCCCGACCTCAGTTAGCGTCGGGAGCCTTTAGGTGTTCTATCGCTTGGATAAAAAAGTCTGGTTGACCAAAACTGCCGGATTTCAGGACAAAGAGACGGGGCTCGCCATCGAGGGAGTAGCAGGAGGGAACCCCAGCCTGAATCTCCCGCCATACCCGCATCCCCTTGATTCCCAATTCAGCACAAACCGCTGCGGAGGTATCGCCTCCGGCGATGAGAAACCGCCTTTGTCCCGTGGCCTCAAGACAGGCTTTGACTACCTGGGCCATACTCTCGGAAACCAAACGGGACACCGCGGTATTAGATAACCCCCTGGCCGTCCCAAGCTTCTTGGTCACGGCGACGGCTTCCGGCTCAGAGCTGGTGTGTACCACCACATCCCTTCCTGCTTGCATCTCCTTGACAATCGACTCACTGAGCTTTGCCAGCAAGAAGCTGCTGTCGTCACTTTCCATCAGTCTCACGGTGTCCAGCTCAAAGGCCAAAGCCCCCCGGTCCACTGCCATCTCCACCTGGGCTCTGGTTTGGGGCATCAGGCTTCCCGCGGCGCACAGGATTCCCGTGCCATCATAGGGTGCCACGGGCAGACTGTGGCTGCCCAGGGATGATGGGCCCAGTACCGAGGGCAGTTCTTCACCCAGGGCGGAACTGCCACCGATGAGGTAACGATCCCCGACAGCTTCAGCAATTGTTTTCAGGGAGTTTTGGTCCACCACATCGATAACTAGATAGTTACACCGGGTTCTAGCCCTCTCAATGTGCTGTCTTAAGAACTCTGGCCCCTCTGACACAACACGGTGATCCACAAAGTCTACTTGCCGCCGAGTCTGCGCCGTCAGGATCTTCACCAGATTCGACTCCCTCATGGGATGCACTGGGTCATTGCGAAACTCCGACTTGGCCAGCTCTACCCCCCGGACATAGTGAATGCCTCCGATGGTTTGCCGTCCGTTCTTGGGAAATCCCGCTGCAACTATGGCAAAGTCCTGACCCAGTTCATCCAGCATTCCATCGAGCTCCGGCCCGACATTGCCTCGAAGAACGGAACAGGTTTTCTTGTAAAAGAGGGTACATCCAGCATCGATGAGTTTTCTAGTGGCCTCCCGCACCTTTCTGTAGGCGGTGGCAGGATCATCGAGCCGTGAGTCGGTATCCAGGACCACTACATCGGGCCGCCCCAAGGGGAAGGTCAAGGGCAGATCGTAGGAGTATACATCGGCGGTATACCCGCCGGCGGTGAACATCACGCCAACATCATTGGCGCCGGTAATATCGTCTGCTACTACACCAATCATAAGGCCGACCAGTCCCTTCGGGGTTTGTAACCGGATTCTTCGAGAAACTCTCGGACCTGCTCCTCGGGCAAGCCCGCCACCGCCAGATTAGCCCCTTTACAGGCAACATCCATCCGGCTGACCAGTTCAAAGGTTTGTAGGGTCATCAGGGCCTCTTGGGGACTGTGATCATAGGCAATGATTCCATGGTTATTTAAGATCAACAGATTAGCCTCCCGAGCCTTGGCCCCAACGGATTCTGCCAACTCCTTCGATCCAGGATGATAGTAATCTACTCTGGCGGTTCTTTCGAGATAATACATGTTTTCAATAAACCAGTTCTGTGGAATCTCCTCACGACAGCAGGCCATGATTAACCCGTAAAAGGGGTGGGAGTGAATAACGGCATTGATATCGGGACGCTGCTTGTAGATAGCAGCGTGCATCCCCGCCTCCTTGGAGGGCCTTTTCTCCTCGCCGGCCAAGGGTCTACCGGCCAGATCGCATTCCGCAAAATCCCCTGGCTCCAAACTGCCCAGAGAAGTCCCACTGGCGGTAATCAGAAAGCTATTAGTACCGGTTCGGACACTGATATTTCCCCCGTTGCCCCAGGTCAATCCCAGCTCCACCAGCTGCCTGCCCAGTTGCCGCAGCTGTTCCACCTTTGCGGGGTCTCGCGCCATGCTCTATCCCTCCACCTCTGCCTTGCCTGCGCTGCAGACAAAATCTTGCTTCTTGGAGCGTACCACGGCCTCGACGGCGGCCTGTCCTTGGACCAACACCGAGCTAGGTAGCTTCATGCACTCCTGGTTGGTCAGTCTTTCCTTGCTGCCGACGGCCTCCAGGAAGGCCAACTCCAGATCCGTAGCGATATTAACCTTGCTGATGCCCCCCTGGGGTCTGGCAATGGCCTGATGAAGCATGGAAGCTGGAACACCGGAGCCGCCGTGTAGAACCAGATGCACCGATGTTAACTGCCGGATGGCATCGAGCCGAGCATAGTCTATCTTTGGCTGCCGCACCTTGTACACTCCATGGGATGTCCCTACGGAAACCGCCAGGGCATCGACTCCCGTCTCCTTCACAAACCCTTGGGCCTCTTCCGGTTCTGTGTACAACTCCTCATCGGTATCGGTTTCGATGAAGTCACTGGTCCCGATTCTTCCCAGCTCAGCTTCCACGGACACATTGTGGGGCAAGCTGTATTCAACCACGGAACGGGTAGCGGCGATGTTTTCCTCCAGGGGCAGCTTCGAGGCATCGATCATCACCGAAGTGAAGCCCGCGGCGATGGCCTCCTGGATCACCGCCAACTCCCAGGTGTGATCGAGATGGAGAACCACCGGAACGGTGATTTTCTCTGCCTCCAGTAACTCATAGAACTTGGCGGCAAATTCCTCAGCGGTAATCTTGTAACGGTCAAACTCTATCTGTGAAATCTGGACAATGACCGGGGAGGCCAAATCCTGCGCCGCCCTGAGAATCGGTTGAATCAAAGGAAGGCAGCGGGGGGAAAAGGAGCCCACGGCATACTGGCCCCTCTCCGCCTCGGTTAAAATCTCACGCAAAGTAATTAGGTTTTCTGGTCTTCGTCTAGACACTGTAATCTCTCCCAGCTAGTTTCTGGTAATATTGCCGCAATGATTGCTGTAACCCAATAAAGCCCTCGGCGAAAATCCACCGATAGGCGTCATGAACCGCAGGATTGGGGGCTATCACCCGTTGAGCACAGGCTAGGGCTGCCGCCTGGACATCAGCAACGGTGATTAACCCCGTTTGCATTCCAGCAAGAAGTCCGGCACCCACCAAGGTAGCCTCGGGAATATCCACCACCTGCAGGGGGCATCCAAGGATATCGGCTTTAAGCTGGAGCCACTGGCGGTTCTTCGCTCCACCGCCGACAACGACGATGTCATTTAGGGGAGCCCCCGTGACCCGGCCGGCCTCTTGCCGCATGAGTTCCATAGCCATGCAAATTCCTTCAAAGACAGCCTTCAAGACATCCCCCCGGGTATGCCTTCGCTCCAATCCAACAAAGGAGCCTCGAGCATGGGGATCGGGCCAGGGCGCCCCGCTGCCGGACAGATAGGGATGATACACAATCCCTGTCGGACCGGGGGGTAAGCTGGCCAGCATGTCCTCGATGTCATCATAGGTTAACTGGGGCTCAGCCAGGATGTGGCGAATCCACTCCACGGAACCACCGGAGGCTGACAGTCCTCCCATCCAGGCCATCAATCCCGGCAGGACATGGGGACCAAAGGACAAACCGGAATCATAGGCGGCATCGTCTAGCTCCACTTCCTCCTCCACCCCAAGGAGAACTTCCGCGGTGCCCATGGAATTAAGCACCCGACCACTGGTGAGCATCCCCAGGGCAATGGTTGCCACGACGTGATCGTGGCCGCAGATCCCAACGGGCACACCGGCTAGGCCCGTCAAGGGCTCCTCTCCTCGGCAATAACCGATGGGGGCCCCACTGGCTACCACTTCTGGGAAAAGCTCTTCGGGTAAACCCAGTTGACTCAACAGAGCCTGATCCCAGTTCTTGTGGCGCAGGGAATAAGCAAAGGTCCGGGCCGCCAAGGTAGGCTCCGTGGCCATCCGTCCCGTCAATCGCATCGCGATGTAGTCCGCCGCGGATAACCACACCTTGCCGGTGAAATCCACTCCCTGGGCCTTAAGCCACAGGAGCTTGGCCAGACCGTATTTGGGGCTGGGTCTCAGGCCAGTAACTAGGAAGCGCTCCCGGGGATCAAATTCCCGGCTCCAGCGATTCATCTCCTGCTGTGCCGAGGTATCATACCAAGGGAGCACATTGCTCTGGGGTTGCCCCGTGCGACTATCCACCAGCAATCCCGTTTCTGCCATACTGGCAATTCCCAGGGCGCTAATCTTTACCCCGGCCTGCTCCCAGGCCCTTTCCATCACCGTCACCGCGGTCTGCCAGAACACTTCGGGAGCGTAGTAGATTTGCCCATGGCTGGTTCTTTCCGTGGGCGTGGGCTGTTGGCTGCTGGCCACTATCTCCCCGGTGGCAGTCACCACCGCTGCTTTGCAATGGGTTGTACCGACATCTAAAGCTAGGAAATACATAGGCAGCTCCTCACCGCAATAACTGACTGACCTTCATCATCCCGGAGCGGGGACTGGTCAAGAATCGGCTCTGATCTAAGTCCGACAGGTCCTCCACCACTCGGGCCATCGAGGCCTGGGCCAGAACCACTACATCGCTGTCTTCGTAGGCCCGACGCAAAGTTTCCGCCAGGATCCTGTCATGGGCTTCATTGTCCCCCCGGACCAGGGACCAGTAGGCCTCTTGGGCTAAGTAGGGGACAAGCTCCACCTCCTGCCCCAGTTCCGCCGCCTTTTCCTTCAGTAGGTCCGTCGTGGGTTTCAGGGTGGTGCCCAAGGTAGCGGCAACGGCGATGCGGGATCCCCTTTGTACCGCGGTCTCAGCCATCGCTTCATCGATCCGAACCACCGGAACCTCCACCCTTTCCTGGGCCAGGGGCATCAGGCCGCCAATGGAGGAGCAGGCATCGAGAATTAGGTCCGCTCCTTGCTTGGCGGCAATCTCTACATAGGTGATTACTCGCTCCTTCACCGTCGACAGATCCCCGTCGGAGGCAATTAACTGAGGAAGGATGGAATCATCGACAATATTGTAAACGGTACAGTCGGGGATTAACTCCTTTGCCAGGTCCTTCAGCGGCTGTACCGTCACCGGTGTGGTGTGTAGAATAAATAGCCTTTTCTGCAATTTTACCTCTCCCTTTACCCCTACCGTTATCCTTCAGATTAATGGGATCGGCCCCTTCTTCCCTACGGCGTTGGTAAACTCCTTTTTCCTCTAAGACAGGCCACTGTCCTTCGGCGCCCACTGCCCGGTACCATTGGCCGTAGAGTCTTAGCGAAATAAGAAAACCCCCCCCAGTCCTCCTATTTCACTACGAGAAGACTGGGGCTTCACAAGCTCCTGTTCCAGCGGTGATCGCCTTTGCCGGCCCTAGAGTACTCCCGGAGGATAGCAGCGAACCACCGATAGCTCCCCGGCAGACTGCCAGGACAGATCCTGAATCCCCGCGGGCAGGAAGATCTCATCCCCTTGCCGGATCGGCATTCTCCCCGCGGCACAAACCAGTTCCCCTTCGCCGGCAAGGATGATGGCGATGGAGAAGGTCCCTCGATCTGCCGTTGTCATCTTGCCATGAACATCCAACCGAGTCACGCTGAAGAAGGGAGTCTGCTGGCTGCCCAAGAGGAGGGTCTCCGTGCCTGCTTCCGTTTCCACCAAGACCGTAGGCGGGATGCGATAGGCAGCCAGGTTCTCCTCGTAGCTGCGCCCGATGTAATGATAGCAGCCCATGGTTTTCTCGATAAACACCTGCTCCTCATCAGGATCGGGGAAATGGCGCATCCGGGCGCCGACGGTAATGTCCGAGGGTTCCTGGACCTCAATGACAAAACATCCTGGACCAATGGCGTGGGGCACTCCGGCATCGACGAAGTACATTTCACCCACGGATACCGGGATCTTGTGACAGCATTTTTCCATCTCGGCCACGTTCCCGGCTAGAAACAGCTCCTCGAAGTGCTCCCGGGTGATTCCCTCCTTGAAGCCCAGCAGCACATAGGGCGGCTCCTCTTGGTCGGTGCGGGTGCCGATGACATACCAACTTTCCACTTTGCCATAGTCGGAGTTGAACATCTTCTTGGCAAAGTCACGATCGGGATGGGTCTGTAGGCCCAATTGCTTTTGCGCATCCAGCAGTTTAACCAAGACAGCCGTGTCCGGTCCATGGGCGGCAACGTGTTTTTCTCCCAAATAGGCTGCGGGATCGGTGGCGATCACATCCTTGAGGAAGACTTGCTCACCGGTATCGGTATACATCTGAGCCAACCCCTGGGTAGAGGTGGGGTCTGTTTCCCGTTGCCGGGTATATGTAGTGGAACCTACCCAGGCCTCCGGGCGCAGGTCATCCTGGGCCTGGGCCAACCCTCGGAAGCGGTCGATCTCCCTGCCTCCGGGATAACCTCGATGAATGCGATTGGGCACCAACCTGATGGGCCGATTGTACATGTTGTCACCACCGCCTTATGAATTCATCTATCCTCGCCAATCAAAGGGTAAGAGCTCCTGCAAAGTGCAGACAGTATCCTCAGCCACCATCACCTCCGCCCTGAAATTATCGGGATGAAGCTGGCTGATAAACTCCCGACAACGACCACAGGGCGGCATAATCCGGCCATCCCGTCCCACGGCAATCATCTTCACCACCTTGTTTTCCCCGGCGGTGACCATTGCTGCAGCCGCTGCGTGTTCGGCACAAAAACCCATGGAACAGGCGGTGTCAATACATACCCCAAGATAAACATTACCGGCCTCGGTCAATAGTGCCGCTCCGACACCTCCAGCCTCGGCCTCCTCCGATAGCCTGCGGGGGTTTAACACCGATTTTGCCCGTTCATATAGTTGTTCAAAAGTCATTACTTTCCGACCTTCCTTCTTTTCGTCAATTGCCCTTGGACTCGATTTCCTCTGCCCGCTGCTTCCATTGGTAGTAATTAGGTGACAGTTCGATTACTCCCTCGGATTGGGGGACAAGTTTGCCGCCCTGACCCCGGGGATCTCCCCGGTTTTCGTTGATCTCCGCCAAGAGTTTGCTCCAATAAGCGATTCGCCCTTGGTATGCGGGATCCTGAGCAAGGTCACGGCACTCCTGGGGATCTGTAGTCAGGTCAAAGAACATATACTCCCCGGTGAAATGAAACCAAATGAATTTCTCTTTCCCATCGGTGATATACTGCATCGAGTCCTCCCGGGTATAGGACCAACTGTGTTCTCCCTGGATGTATTCCCTCCACCCTGACTGATCTCCTCGGCACAGCTGGAGCACGCTCTTGCCATCGACGCAGGCCGGGATGTCTACCCCTGCGGCTTCTAATATAGTGGGCATGATATCTCGCAACTCCACTACGGCATCACAGGTGCCACCCTGAGGAATTCCCCAGCTTTCAGGGTAGGAGACAATAAAGGGAACATGGACTGAACCCTCATACCCATAGGTTTTGCGCCAATGGTAATGATCTCCCAGCATATCTCCGTGATCTGACGTAAAGATAAAAAGGGTGTTGGCAAAGCCCTTAGGATCCATCCGCTTGTACTCGTAGATAAAGCGACCGATTTGGTGGTCTATAAAGGTGATGCTGCCGTAATATGCTGCCCTGGCTCGCCTTACCTCCCGGTCACTGCGGTGGGAGAAGGCGGCATTGACATTGTCATCTCGGATATCGTACTTATCGGCCCACTCCCCAATGGGCGGCATCGGGATGTCCTCTCGATCCCCGTACATGTCGTAATAAACCTGAGGTGGGTCATAGGGAGAATGGGGACGGGCGAAGGAGAGGAACAGGAAAAAGGGTTTCGTAGGATCCCGACGTCCTAGGAAATTGACTCCTTCGCTGGCGGTCCAATAGGTTGGATGCAGGTGCTCCGGTAGGTGACTGGGGCGAGCCATCCAACTGTTCCAGTCTAGGCTGTGGTCCCGATAGCCAACTTCGGTATAGACCCCTTGTTTTTGCTTATCGAACCACAGATGATAGTCACTGACAAACCCGTCGTATCTGCGACCACTTTCGTCTAGGATTGTATTGTGAAAGCCATAGAGCTTTCGCTGAGGAAAGACATGCATTTTCCCCACTGCCTGGGTGTGGTACCCCGCCTTGGCCAACTCCCCGGGCAAGGTGGCGGGAAACTCCAGGCTGTCATAGCCTGCGTAGGTGAGCCTACCGTGGTTCCACTGATCCATTCCCGTCAAAATCCCAGCTCTAGCGGCAATGCAGGAAGGAACCGCTGAATAAGCTCGAGTAAAGAGGGTTCCCTGTTGCGCCAACTGATCGAGGTAGGGAGTTTCCACCACCGGATGACCGGCTCTGCCGATGCAGTCTCCCCGATGCTGATCCGTGGTAATGAGAACTATATTCGGACGTGGTGCCAATGCTATCCCTCCATAATTGAGGGCCGGTCCTTAGGTAAGGCCGGCCCGCTCTTCTCTCACAAACAGAGTCCTGAGAGTATCACTGCCTAAAGAAGAACTGCTCGGGATTGTACCTACCTATATAGTACCAATCCCAAGAAAGGACTCCTTCCTCAGGGACGTTTCTCAGGTTGGCAGCAACCACTACCGGCTGAGGAATCAGGCCTACGGTACCGATGGTCCGGAGATTGGTGACATGATCCCGGATCATTTCCCGAGCCGCGGCCACCTGCTCCTCTTCACTGCCCCGATTCATGGTATCCCATAGAGTATAAAGATGCTTGATCTCCGCTGGAGGCTCCTCTCCCGCGGTACCTCTGGAGTTGTACCAGCGGGCCCACTGGGGAGCATAACTGTTATACGTAAACATCGGCACATAGTGCCAAGGTTGGCTCATAAAGGCCGGGTCCGTTAACAAGCCTCCGTGCCACAGCGTAAAGTCGTGCTCAGCGGCTTCCACCCGTTGCTGCCTCAGACCCCGCTCTTGGGTCTTCATCTGGGCATTGATCCCCAGGTCGTTCCAGTAAGACACCACCAGTTCGGCGATGGCGGTTTTCGCTGGGCCAGACTCGCCGGGCCAAAATTCCAGGGTCAACCGCAGGACTTGCCCGTCCGGACGAAGCCGGTATCCTTCCCTATTCCGTTTATCTAATCCGATAGAGTCCAACAAGGCGTTGGCGGTGTCGGGATCATACTCGGTATAGAGCTTGGCAATGGACTCATCCCACAGTCTCCCGCCGCGACTGAGGACCACTGTCTGCAAGGGCTCCCCGAGACCGAAGAAGACGAGATTATTGATCTCCTCCCGATCGATGCCTAAGGACAGTGCCTTCCGAAAATCGACGTTGCGAATTAGATCCCGCATCACCGGGTCGGGATGGTTGAAGTTTGGCTGCAGTTCAGCCACCGTGGGCCAAGCTCCTGACCACAGCAATACCCGATAGCCGCCTCGCTGGGCATTCTCCATGTACACAGGGAAGTTGGCCAAGTCGGTATTCCACTGCGCCAGATCGACCTCGCCGGCCACTACTTTGAGGTTATACATCTCAACGGTGTCCACCAAGGTCATCTCAATCCGATCAACGTAGGGCAATTGATTACCGTCAGGGTCGACCTTCCAGTAGTAGGGGTTTCGCTCCCAAGAGGTGGAGGTAATACTGCTTCCCCGAGGACGGAAGGCCTGCAAGGTAGGCAGATCCGGCTCCATCTGAGGGCCAATGGAGGCCTTCTTGTTAAAGAGCTGCCACCACTCTTCAAAACCTGCCTCTCGGGCCATGGCCTTTAACTCATCCCCAGACGCATAGTTGGGATGAAACTGCTTTAGATAGTGCTTTGGATGATAGAACAGCCCCTGGTAAGAGGACCGGGCCAGTTGGACTAAGACCAAGGGATAGGGCTCCTTGAAACTGAGTCTGATCGTGTACTCATCGATTTGCTCCACCTGCATCAACTCTCCACCGGAAACCCAGCTGGCAGGTTTCGCAGGGGTGAGCTCGTCATTGAGCACCACGTCTTGATACCAAAACAGGATATCCTCTGCCGTAAAGGGAGCGCCGTCGGACCAGCGAATTCCTTGACGCAGGAAAAGGGTCAAGGAGGTGAAATCGTCGTTAAACTCCCAAGCCTCAGCTAGGTTAGGCAAAACGGTGTACCCGTCGTCACGATCAAAGGTCAAGATGTTTTCATACATGTTGACGTTAACGCCGCCGTCTTCCGAGTTCATCATGTTGGTATGCATTACCCGGAAAGTGCCACCATATTGGCCGATTTCTTCCACCGGGGTAACTACCAGGGGATTAGCTGGAAGGCGCTCCTCCACTGGCGGTAACTGTCCCGATTTGACAGCCTCATCCAGCATTGGAGCCTGATTGTAAGCCTGCGCTCCTGCGGTGAGCAACACCATCGTCAGCAATAGCGCTAAGAGTACTATCTTTCTCTGCATGGTTATCCTCGCTTTCTTCGTTGGTTTGTGATACGAATTGTATTCCTTTGCTCAACGGTTCTTGCGTAGCCCAGACTGGACGAGTCGTCGCAGGCTGCCCTTCTCAACACCCCCATTTTTGGTTGCTTCCAGACGAAGGATGGCCAGACACACATAGTGCATAGATCTTGCCTGCATCCATCGCTGCTGTAGCAGCAGCGGTATCGCCCGGAGATGTCGCAATGGTCATGCTTCCGGCTCAATTGGTGTTTTTCTGCAAAATTGGGAATTTTCTCCATGTATATTCGGTTGTAGATGACTGGTCGACCATAAGTCTATAATTGGGGGGTAATTCCATGGCGCAGATGTGAAATGTGCAGGAAGGGTCCGCATAGTGCGAACAGCGTTCCTCGAAGGGGACAGAGAAAACACGTACTTGCTCGAAGCAAGGGTGTCCAGAAACCCAATGTTCAAGACCGACATGTGATGATTGACGGGCAGTATAGGAGGATGAGACTGTGCACAAGGTGCATACGAACTATCACACCTCGGGCCCGCACATGATGAACTAACTGAGCAGAATAAATGACTAAGGCAAGGCGGGATAGTTGGCCTTGCCTTATTTTCATTTCCGGGTACCTGCCATCGGCCTTCTCATATGTACGACGGCTAGGCTTGAGCGGTAATCGGGTGTGCGAAATTACCGGTTACGAAATTCGGGCTGGGCCATAGGAGCATCAATTGGTTAGGCCTTGCCTGACAGACCCCTACCGATAGATCAGGGAAGCTCGGGGTAAAATAGAACACAACCTCCCTGGTTTTTTCTGTAGAGATCAAGGGCAGAACCTGCTGGGCCTCAACGGGAGTCCGACTAATGATATCATACACATGCAGGGTTTCGCCTTCAGCTTTAAAAATGACCACTATGCCTGGTTCTAGGTAGTAGATGTGCTGACGAAAACTTGTCAGACAGTGGAAGAGCAGAACGTGTTCAGCCCCGCTGAACCCCATAATCTCTGAGACAGGCAGACGGGCGGCGGCAAGTTCCTGGAGAAACCCCTTGTCCTTAGCGTCGGTGATATCCAGTCGCCGTAGACTCCCATGGTCTGTTGCTCTCGGTGTCATGGTACAGCTGAACAGGCTATCCCGACACCGGGCGAACCCCCACTGCTGGTAGAAGCTGAGCGCTTCCTCATTAGGAAACAGATAAATTAGCTGGCTGTTTGGCCCATACTCCCTCAGGACCGTGTTCATGAGAAACCCCGCCAATCCCTTTCGTCGGTAGTCGGGATGGGTCATGACGGTCCCGATCTGGACTGCCTTTTTGATTTGCCCTTTCCAGATCAGATCGATTGTACTGACAGATACATTGGAGACCACTTGGTCCCCATCCAGCAGTGAATAGCATATATACCGATCGTTCCAAAACCCAGCCCGATAGTAGGCCTCAAAGTCGATCCCGAAGGTCGCCTTGGCAAGCTCAACGAAACTCAGCCGGTAATGATCATTGTGCTTGTAATCATGAATTAGTCTTAGGCCCTTCACAGGCATCCCTCGCAAACTATAGGAAGTATCGGATTCTGGCAACAAGTATCTAGGGCGCCAATAATTGCTTGCCAAATCTGGCAGCTTCGTCCCTTCCAGTTACTTGCCTCGACGCAAACGCTATTTCCCGTCAACAAATGCCCCAGATAATTCGAGGAAACGGCGAATAGAGGGTATCGCTTCTTCAGATACATCAACACCACGGGCTCTGGCATGGGGAACCAAGCTGTCGAGGCAGTTTACCAGATCACGAATATACTTCACCTTGACTGCCGGCCTCCCAAAGGCCTCCAGGGTAAAGCTAGGAGAGTCAACGCCAAGCCAGAAACACAACCTTTCTATCCGGTGTGTGTCGGGAATACCCTCTAGCCACGGATCACGCACGTAATATTTAAGGGCATGGGGAATGGAGTAGACACACATATTCCAGTCTCTTTGGTAGGACTCTAGCTCCGTTAGTTTTGGACCCGGTTGCAGGTCCCAAGTCAACGGCTTCTCCGAGCGAGGGAGATTTACATGGTCAAACAACACTCTGACTTGAGATGGGATGATGGCCCCAGAACACTTCTGCAAGTTACAGTCTAGCAGGATGGGACCGGTAGAACTGTCATACACCATGTGGAAAAAGGCTCCACCCGGCGGTGCCACCTCTGGTACACTCTGCTTTACAAGCATGGAGTCTGTCGAGATGGAGCTACCCTTGAAATCGGCAACGGCGTCAAAGTGGTCATCGAAGACCACTACGAAAATATCGATGTCGCTCAGGTGGTCTCCTTCGCCGCTGCCTAATGAGCCCAACAGCCAGGCAGCAGCAATGCGCTCATCGGATTCGAGTAACTGGGTGATCTGTCTGAGCAATCCCTCGTGGTTTTGCATATGAGGTTCGAATATACTGTGTGTTACTTTTCCTTGGAGTTCCATCTGCTTCATCGACCCCCTTCATCAATCCTCATATGTTAGTTGTCCTTCCTCACGCAAAGCCTCGCTCCTGCGCATAGTCCCATCCAGGCTGCTCATTCCCCGGTCATGCTTCTAAGCGGGTCAGCGGAGCTTTTCGCTGCAGCTGCTTCCCGGTAAAGTATGAAATTAGGGCCGGTCCCCTTGTCAGGACCGGCCCGTCATTCTTGTAAGTAGGACTATCCTGAGAAAACCCACCCAGGGCTTCCTCTCTCTAATCCTCTTTTTCCCTTATCTTCAGAGCCTCCGCGTTTTTCAGGTGAACGTCGATCTGCTGGAAGGGAATCTCAATTCCTTCCCGGTCAAAGGCCTTCTTGACCTGCTCATAGAGGGCAAAGCGCAGGGGCCAGTAATTATCCGTCGTCGCCCAACACCTCAGTGAGAAATCGATGGAGCGAGGAGAGTGATCCCAGACCACTACCTGTGGCTCTGGCTCTGGCAGCACCAGATCACCCTGATCGGCAATTACCCGCTGGAGCACTCTACGCACATGGTCAAGATCCGCACTGTGGCTCACACTAAAGATCAAGTTCACCCTTCGACTGGAATTGGCCGAGTAATTGATGATGTTGCTGTTGGCCAAATCAGAATTAGGTACCACTACCCTCTGGTTGTCAGGAGTGTTTAGGTGAGTATAGAACAGTTGGATGGCTTCTACCGTTCCCCTGTGTTCCCCCACTTCAATAAACTGACCCACCTTAAAGGGTTTGAACACGAGGATTAAGACACCACCGGCTAAGTTGGACAGGCTTCCCTGCAGGGCAAGGCCGATGGCCAATCCTGCCGAGCCCAACAATGCCAAGACCGAGGTCATCTCAACCCCTAGAGTCGAGGCGACAATGACCCCGAGGATGGTGTAACCTACGGCCTTAATCGCTGACATACCAAAGGTCCGCAGAGAACTATCTACATTGTGTTTGTCAAACCACCGCTGGGCAAACCGAATTGAGTATTTCACTATCTGCAGACCCACCACTAGGATGATGGCTGCTCCCAGCAGCCTGCTGCCGGCAGCAACAGCCCAGTCCGATAACTGTTCCCAACTCATCGAGACACCTCCCACAGACTACCCAGCCTAGGCCTCTTTGCTAGTGGTGATCCACTTGACGGACTCCACCAGGACAAAGGGCATGATCGCCAGGAGCGCCACAACCTGGAACTCTTTCCAGCCCAGGGTGACGGTATCAAAGATAGACTCAAAGGCCGGTACCGTCATCACAATGATTTGCAGGAAAGCGGAAGCCACAACGGCCCAATTCAGCCACTTGTTCCCGAAAATTCCCGCCTTCAGCAAAGGCTGACTGGAGGTCCGCATATTAAAGGAGTGCACTAACTGGGAAAAGGCTAGAACTCCAAAGGCCACGGTACGGGCCAGGGTCATATCTCCCCGGGTCGATAGGGCCCAATAGTAACCAATCAAGGTCAAGCCACCGACCATCAAGCCCTGCAGAGCAATTCGCTTGCCAACTCCGCCGCTAAAGACACCGGCCTTGGGATCCCGAGGAGGTCTATCCATAATGCCTGCCTCAGGAGGCTCCACTCCTAAAGCCAGGGCCGGCAAACCATCGGTGACCAGGTTCACCCATAGGATTTGAATCGCCGTCAAGGGTCGCCCTAGGCCCAGCATGATGGCGGAGAAGATAGTAATAATCTCCCCGACGTTACAGGACAACAGATATTGAATCGCCCGCTGAATGTTGGCGTAGATAGTCCGACCTTCTTCCACCGCCGACACGATGGTGGCAAAGTTGTCATCGGTCAAGACCATGTCCGCGGCCTGCTTGGAAACATCGGTTCCGGTAATACCCATCGCCGCACCGATATCCGCGCGCTTCAAGGCCGGGGCATCGTTCACCCCATCACCGGTCATCGCTACCACTTGGTTGTTAGCCTTCAAGGCTTCCACAATGCGCACCTTGTGTTCCGGCGAAACCCTGGCAAAGACTCCCGTTCTCTTGATCTTCTCCCGCAGCTCATCATCACTCATCGCATCGAGCTCCGGTCCAGAGATGACAGCGTCGCCCGGTTCGATGATCCCCAGCTCCTGACCGATGGCCACCGCGGTAGCCTTGTGGTCACCGGTGACCATGATGGGACGAATTCCCGCCTGTTTGGCCTGTTTCACCGCGAGCTTCTCCTCAGGACGAGGTGGGTCAATCATCCCGGCAAAGCCCAGGAAAATCAGGTTGGTTTCCACCGTCTCAAAGGTGAGATCCTCGGAGCCAGGCACCTGGTCCCAAGGACGAAAGGCCATGGCTAGGACCCGAAGGGCGTCTCCAGCCATCTGCAAGTTGACGTCAAGAAGAGCCGCCTTCTCATCTTCCGTCAAGGGGACAATCTCCCCATTCCGATAAATACGATCACACAGACTCAACAATACATCGGGACCACCCTTAGTAAAGGCCACCACTTCCGTGCCAATCACTGGGGCAAATTTGCTCTCGGCGGGAACCCGATGGAAGGTGGTCATCCGTTTGCGTTTGGAGTCAAAGGGCAGCTCCGCGATGCGAGGCCAAGTCCCATTGAGCTCCGGCGCGGTCAAACCAAACTTCTCCGCCGCTACCACCAGGGCCCCTTCCGTGGGGTCACCGATCATATCGTAGCCGGTCTCGCCTTTCTCCAAATGGGCATCGTTGGCCAAGGCACCGGCAGTGAGTACCAGTTCCAGCGCGGCTTTGTCTTCGGCACCAAGTTCTTTGCCAGCAATGGAAAAGTCCCCCTTGGGCTCATACCCATTGCCGGTAACGTCTATATGTTGACCCTCGACATACATCCGGGCCACGGTCATTTCGTTCTGGGTCAGGGTTCCCGTTTTGTCCGACGCGATTACCGTTGCCGTTCCCAGGGTTTCCACTGCGGGAAGTTTACGAATGATGGCATTGCGCTTGATCATCCGCTGAACGCCTAGGGCCAAAACGATAGTCACAATGGCAGGCAAGCCCTCAGGAATCGCGGCCACCGCTAGCCCAATGGAGGTCATGAACATCTCGAAGGGTGGCTCATTGCGCAGCAATCCAGCAAAGAAGATGACGACCACTAAACCTAAAGCCAGCCAGCTGAGCACCTTCCCTAGTTCCGCCAATTTCCGCTGCAAGGGCGTGGTCTCTTGCTCCGTGGTCTGCAGCAAATCGGCAATTTTACCAATCTGAGTGTTCATGCCCGTGGCGGTAACCACAGCTTTCGCTCGTCCATAGGTTACAGTGGTACTGGAAAAGACCATGTTGACCATATCGCCAAGCCCAACCTTCTCTTCCACCACTGGATCGACGGTCTTGTCCACCGGCACCGATTCTCCGGTCAAGGCCGCTTCCTCGCATTTGAGGTTAACCGCCTCGATTAACCTTGCATCCGCAGGCACACTGGCTCCTGCCTCCAACAGGATAATATCGCCGGGGACCAGTTGACTGGCAGGAATCTGTCGGGTGTGTCCATCACGGATTACCCTAGCCTCCGGCGCCGACAGCTTCTTCAAAGCTGCCAAGGACTGCTCAGCTTTGTTCTCCTGAACTACTCCCAATACAGCGTTAAGGATGACAATGGCTAGGATCACGAAGGTGTCTACAATCTCACCCATTAACCCGGAAATCAGGCCAGCAACTATCAACACGAGGATCAAGGGTTCACTGATCTGACCCCATATCATGGACCAGAGAGAACGTCCCGGTTCCTCAGCCAGTTCGTTACTGCCGTACTGACTCCGTCGCCGCTCAACCTCCTGCTCGCTCAATCCCGTACTCGGCGTAGCCTCTAGATGCTGTAGCACTTCATCCACCGATACAGTGTGCCACTGCGGACTACCATTTGGTGTCATCAACAAGCCTCCTCAAAGAGTTAAGATTGTGATTGCTATAACCATCAAGTCTTCGTCACAGGATGATAATTCCCTATTACTTCCCAAGAAAATTACCTATTTATGCCAAAACACTGGGGAAAAGAGCACTAGGATAGTGTAAATCTCCAGTCTCCCTAGGATCATTCCCATCGAGAGGGTGATTTTTGTCCAGTCTGAGAGACCGGCATAGGTAGTCGCCGGACCAACCAATCCAAATCCTGGACCAATATTACTAAGGCTGGCGGTGGCTGCCGACAAAGCACTCACCAAGTCCATTCCTTGAGTTACCAGCGCCATACTAAAGACTGCCAAGAGCAACTGATAGATAAGGAAGAAGCCCACGACATTATGCAGGGTATCCTCGGAAACAACCTGATCGCCCACTCGCAGAGTCATCACCGCGTTTGGGTGAATCAACCGATATACAGTGCGCCTCACGTACTTCAGCAGGATCAGCACCCGGATCACCTTGATTCCGCCGCTGGCGGAACCGGCGGAACCTCCAACCAACATCAGGAGGAAAAGAACTACCCGACTCAGGTCAGGCCATTGATCATAGTCGGTGATCACAAATCCCGTACTGGTGATGGTGGATACCACCTGAAACCCCCCGTGTCGAAGGGCCGCAACCACCGATGGATACAAGGGGGTGATATTGGTCGTAATGATCCCGGTGGCGACAACAATGAGCAGCAGATACAAACGGAATTCTTCGTCCCGCCACAGTGCCTGGGGCTGACCATGAATTGCTTCATAGTACAGGGCAAAGTTTACTCCCGCGGCCACCATGAATCCCCCGATAACCCATCGGATCATCGGGCTGGAAAAGGCCCCCAGGCTGGCGTTGTAGTTGGAAAAGCCCCCAGTTCCCATGGTTGCAAAGGTGTGGGTCAAAGCATCAAACCAAGACATTCCCGCCAGCTTCAGGGCAATTACTTGGCCCAAGGACATCATCAGATAGATCCCATAAAGAATTCGAGCGGTCTTTCCAACCCTTGGGACCAGCCGTCCCGGGGTGGGGCCGGGACTCTCGGACTGGAAGATCTGAAAGGAACCGGTGCCAAGGGCAGGGAGAATCGCTAAGGTTAGGACAAGGATTCCCATTCCTCCCAACCAATTGGTCAGAGCCCGCCAAAAGAGAATCCCATGGGGCTGGCTTTCGATATCTACCAATACCGTTGCTCCCGTAGTGCTAAAGCCCGACACCCCTTCAAAGAACGCGTCAATTACAGAATCAAAGGTACCATGAAACACGTAGGGCAAGGAGCCAAAGAGGGAAACCAGCAACCACCCTAGACCAACAATCAAGAAACCTTCCCGGTATCGTACCACTCCCCCCTTTGGGGCGATCCAATAAAGTACTACTGCAACGAGCAGGATCAACCCAATGGACAGGGCAAAGGCAGCAACATCACTCTCCCCGTAGTACAACCCCCATCCTAGGGAGGGGAGCATACAAACGGCTTCAATTCCGAGAAGTAAGGCGAGTACGTGCAAGACGCTTCCAGAATCCATCTAGAATCCTTCCTTGTTCTCCAAAGAGGCGACGAATTGCTTCATTTCGCTCCACCTTGCAAATGACAATCACCCGATCCTGGGGTTTAATCACAGTGTCCCCCCGGGGAACAATCACCTCGTCACCCCGCACAACGGTGGTCACCAACGACTCTCGGGGCATGGGCAAGTCCCGTAGTCTGGTATTCGCGGCCGGGGCCGAGGGATCTACCGGCAATTCCATAATCTCCGCCTCTCCGCCGAAGATGAGAAACAAAGACATGATTCGACCGCCCCGTACAATCCGCAGGATTTCTGCGGTGGTGATCAGACTCGGCGTCACCACGCCATCGATCCCGATGGTCCCCGACAAGTGGATATAGTTGGGACGACTAACCTTGGCGATGGCTCGGCGGCTGCCCAGTTGTTTAGCCAACAGCGCCACCAGAAGGTTCTCTTCATCCCTTCCCGTCAAAGCAACAAAGGCGTCCATCTCAGCAATATTCTCAGCTTTGAGCAGATTGACGTCGGTACCATCGCCATGGATCACCAGCACCTGGGGTAGTAACTCCGACAGTTCTTGACATCGAGCAAGGTTACTCTCGATGATTTTCACCGCTAAACCCTGACTAACCAAATCCTTCGCCAGATAATAGGAGAGGCGTCCACCGCCGACGATCAGCAGGTTTCTAGGCTTGTGGGGAGCCATCCCCAAGCTATCACAAAAGGCGGTGACATCTGCGGATTTTCCTGTAACAAACAGTTCATCGCCACCTTGAATGCGATCGGCGCCGCTGGGTATGATCAGCCTTCCATCCCGGGAAATGCCTGCTACCAGGATCGGGGCAAGCTGACCGACTGCTTGGATGGGCATACCAGCTAAGGGACTGGCGAGCTTCACCGGTACCTGGACAATCTGGACTCGTCCCTCGGCAAAATCCTCCAGCTGTCCTGCCGGCGACAGGGTTATCCACCGACTGATTTCCCGAGCAGTGGAACCTTCGGGATTGATGACATAGTCCACCGCCACATCTTCTTGGGAGATCGCCAGATCATTGATCAGTTCCGGATCGCGAATTCGGGCAATGGTCTGCCCCACCCCAAGGTTCTTGGCTGCCAGGCAGCTAATCATATTTCCTGCGTCGTTTTCCATCATGGCAATGAGCCAATCATCCTTATCGACCCCCAACTCCTTCAGGGGTTGCTTGCCCAATCCATTGGCCCGAATTGCCATCACATCGAGGTTTTCACTTACCCTTCTGATCACATCTTCGTCCTTGTCGATTACTACTACGTTGTACCCTTCCAAGGACAGGGTCTCGGCAATGCGATACCCTACTTTTCCGGCACCAATTACAATTACCCGCACAGCCCTCACTCCAGACAAAAGTTCCTTCCCCCGGCAATTGGTAGTATCACCTATGGCCAACTGGGGAATGCCGACCCAAGTACCAATCGACCTTTCTGACATTTCCCAAGCACTGGGCGCATAGGATCCCTTAGTACGACGTTATCTTGGATCGATTGGACTAATACCTGCCCCTAGGGGGCTTCCGTAGTACATGGCTTTGAGGTGACACCATGAGAGCTACCCAAAGGGTGATTACCGCTATTGCTATTGGCAGCATCCTGTTAGCCGCCTACCTCACCGGCGGGATCCTGTGTATTGATCTTTCTTACCATGATGGTCCCTGTGGGCAGGGTACCGCCGCCAGCGCCACCTTTCTGTCCCTCATTCCCCTGACAGAGGAAGCCCTGACCTCACGGCTAGCGGTTGCCAGTCTTGACCCAAGGCAGGAGGTCACCTACAGCATTGATTACCAGGGACGTCACCGATTTGCCGTTAGTTTTCAAGAAGAGCTTAGCCCCGTGGGCAGTCCCGTGGTGGTAACAATTCCCCTTTCCCTTCCCTGGTCCCAGGCAAACCTAGTGCGCACCCGGCAGTTCACCACCCGGCCACAGCCGGAAATTATTGGGCCGCCCCATAAGTATGTAGGCACGCAGCAAACCATTGAGCTGCAATTCAACACTATGATGGATCCACGCAGTGTTGCAAGAGCCCTCTCCGCGGACTTTGCCTTCACCTTGGAACCAAAATCCGTGAATTTGACGGCAGCACCCTTCACTGACACTTCGACATGGTTGCTTACCCCAAAAACTCCGCTGGAACATGAGTCCAAATATCGGCTCCGCTTGGATGCCTCGGCCCGTACCACCCAAGGTGAGACCCTGGGGCAGTCCATCGCCTGGGAACTCTCCACGGTGCCGCCCCTGGGGATTACATCGGTCACACCCAAGGATAATTCCATGGGATGTCCCTTGGAGACGATGGTCAGGGTCGAAGCCACAAGACCTCTTGAACATTGCGAAATCAAGATAGCGGACCAAGCTCACCTGGCGATGCTGCAGGGCAATGCCGCCATTTTCGTCCCGAAAAATCTTCTGTTACCTAACCGGGAGTATCAGATGGAGATTTACGCCATCGATGAATACGAAGAAGAAGCCACCAAGACTATTACCTTTCACACCGAGGATTTCGGCGATGCAATCTGGGTGGATGTCAGCCTGTGGGAACCCCACTCCGTCAGGGTCTATCGTGGGAGTACTCTACTTAAGGAAATGATCGGCTCTGGCGGCAAGGAAAGCGATCCCACACCCTTGGGAAGGTATCGCATCAACGGTCGCGGCTTCGCCTTCTTCTCCCAAAGGTATCAAGAGGGCGCCTATTACTGGGTGCGATTCTTGGGCAATTATCTTTTCCACTCTGTGCCCTTTGGACCCGACGGTAATTTCCTCACGACTGAAGCGGAGAAGTTAGGCCAGCCCGCCAGTCACGGCTGTGTTCGACTCCGTCTCGAGGACGCCAAGTGGTTTTACCAGACCGTTCCCGAAGGGGCCTTGGTGATTATCCATGGACCGCCACGCACAATGAGCTCCATCTCCTTCCGAGACGATCGTCTCATCTTTATGGAAGACCAACGAGCCATCGATGAATTGGTGAGAAGGGGGGCCCTGCATTGAGTACTGTCTTTGTCGTCATAATGGCATTGGGGATCGGCGCCGCCTTGGGTAGCGGTCATCCCGAGCTGCTCACCCAGGCCTTGGTCAACGGTTCCGCCACCGCCATCGAGCGGGCCTTGACCTTGCTGGGGATCGTCAGTATCTGGTTGGGAGTAGCTAGGGTAGCGGAAAAATCCGGTTTTCTCCAGTCCGCCGCCCGCCTATTGTCGCCTTTGTTGGTAAGGCTTTTTCCTGACGTACCCAAGGGGCATCCCGCCCTGTCTTATATCACCATGAATCTCACTGCCAATGTCTTTGGCTTTGGCAATGCCGCTACACCCTTTGGCCTGAAGGCAATGAAGGAACTGCAGAAGCTGAATAGGGAGCCAGACACCGCGTCTCGGCCCATGTGTACCTTCCTAGCAATTAACACTTCCAGTGTGACGCTGATTCCAACGACTCTTATTGCGATGCGGACATCACTGGGTTCAACTAACCCTGAAGCAGTGGTAGTCTCAGGACTAATTGCCACCACCATTTCAACGATAGCTGCGATTATCCTAGATCGGTATTTTGCCCGTCGATCCCAATCCCGCTAAGGGCTCACTTCAGTGAAATGAGGAATCAACATGGTTGAAACCTTCTCTACGATAACGGCCTGGGTCATCCCGATTCTCATCGGTTCCATCTTGGTCCACGGTTACTGGGCCAAGGTGGATGTCTTTGCCGCCTTTGTCGAGGGGGCAGCGGAGGCTGTCGGTCTGATCGTCCGCATCTTACCCTATATTGTCACTATGTACTTTGCCCTGGAGCTATTGCAGACCTCCGGTGCCCTAGAGCTGTTGATTCGCCCCCTCCAGGGACTTCTAAGTTACCTCCATGTTCCGAAAGAAGTTATTCCCGTAGCCCTAATTCGTCCGTTGTCAGGACCGGCGGCAATGGCCGTAGTACTAAAACTCATGGAAGAACACGGCCCTGACTCCCTAATTGGGCTGATGGCGGGAACCATCGAAGGAAGCACCGATACCACGATGTA
Organism: Bacillota bacterium; assembly: GCA_012727955.1. Classification (NCBI taxonomy): domain Bacteria; kingdom Bacillati; phylum Bacillota; species Bacillota bacterium. The sequence continues at coordinate 9,625 of JAAYGB010000006.1, read as the reverse complement.
CATCGCCACCGTTTATTTTGGTTCCGTCGGGATTAAGTACACTCGCTATGCCATTATTGTGGGCCTCGGTGCGGATCTGGTCAGCTTCATCGCCTCTGTAGTTACCTGTAATTTGCTCTTTGGTTAGATCTACCTGCGTCCCCCGACAAACTTTCTCGCGAATGAAGCAAATAGATGAGAGCATCAAAAAGGGCAAGGCCGGGTAATTAACCTGAGCCTTGCCCTAGGTTTATGTCCAGCAGTTATCGGGATTTCATCCCTGAATCAACACTATTCGAAAGGGAAGACGAGCCCATAAATTCTGCAAAAAATCTTCCTCCCTATCGATTCAATTTGGACACATAACATGTCACATCCTTACTTGGTGAAGACAAGACTAATTTCCATAATGTAGTTGATTTTTACTTTTTTTTTGATTGGGAAGCGTTATTGTTCTCATGGAAGCAAGACTCAATAAGGAGGAATTTGGTGTGAGAAAGGGTTTGGTTTTGACGTTGATGTTGATATTGGCCTTGGGAAGTATGGCCTTGGCAGCTCCTCCCGACAACTTCGGCGCACTGCCTAACGATTTGGAGTTTCCCAACCTGCTATTCCTATCGATCTAACCGTGGAGAAATTCGCTCATGTTGGTATTCTAGACAATACTGCAATAGAAATCACGTTGACGGCCCCTAGCAGTACCGGTGACACCGATCCAAGAGTAGAAAGACAGCTTGTCTTTGCCACCAACACTCCTGTTCACGTTGTAATCGAGGAGGATATTTCTAAAGCTATCTATGATAGCATACCCGCTGAGGAAATTAGTGGGGCAGGTCTACCTCTCCACGTCTACCTTACCCTCGAAGGCAGAAACCCAGAAGGTGGTTACAACTTTGGTGCTTTTGCGAATGGTGGCGTTTCTGGGGCAAGAAATACATTCGCCTTTTCCCCAGGTCGATATACGGAAACCATTAAGCTGGGATACGGCTGGAATGCATATCCCTTTTCCGGAGCTCCTTCAGACCGTTCTTGGGATGATTATGCTTGGTGGCTTGTTAAGGGCCAGGACTACACCGGTGAGTTAGTAGTGACAGTAAGCGCGCAGTAGAAGGTAATATCGCTAGACCCCACTCTGCCGAGGAGGAGAGTGGGGTCCTTTGTCGTGCAGATGAAACACAATAGGTATTTTGATACTTTTTCCCAAGCTGTTCCTAATCCAATATTGTGACCCAATCTAGCAGAATCGCAAAGGCGCCCCTGACAAAACAGGGGCGCCTGCTGAATATCTTCATCTGTCTCTCTACCCAGCCATGCTCTTGGCAGGGGCCATGGAAGCTGAGGTTAGTGGTTGGGATGCACCTAATCCTAGGCCCGAGTTGAGTTGCCAATGGCAATCAAGGAAGCGACCACATCGGCGAAGATGGCCATCCACATTGAGATCAACCAAAGGCTCCTAGGACGATAGCCAACCCCTTAGCGACAAGGGTGAAAACCATGGTTGGATAACGATTTTCCGGGTTCCCCGGGCACCTCTCTGGCAGTGGCCAACGGACTGGGCCGATCGTCCATAATCACTGCGTCGACAGCTTCGATACACCTCTCTCTTTCCCATTCATGCAAAGGTATATCGCAGTCCCTGTAGAAGAGCTCCTCCAAACTGGTTGTCTGGAGAGGGGAATTTTTTCGATGGCGAAGTTTGAGAGACTTATTGTGTACCCATTGCTTTTCATAGCATTGTTCTGCAGCATGACGGGCCTTCCTGTGCTAAAGGCTGCGGGCGGCGGCGAAGGGAATGGGGATGCGCATAATTTCCTGCGACTCTTTCAAAGCAACCCTGAAGGCGGGAATAGTAATGAGGAAAAGGTCGTAGTAGACGAAGTTAGGGTAAAGCGAATAATAGCCGAAGAGATCGTCGTCGGGAAGCCAGTAGATGGCTCTGCACTAGAACAGTACGTAAGAATAGGGACAGATGAATCCGGAACAATGGTATTCGAAAATGTCGAAGGTGACGGAAGGTTCTTGATCGAACCGTCGGGCTATACGCTTTACAACGAAGACATGGTAAGTGCGTCATTGTGGTACTCACCTTGGTTTGGAACGTCTCTTAGAATTTGTCACAACAATGGTGAGGATGGGATAACGCTTGCAAGTGGGGACCTGTACGAAGGTTCAGAGCTCAAGATTGGCGGGAATGATAGACACGCCTTTCTAGGGACAAAGCCATCGAAGAGCTTCTTAGTACTTACAGGACCTGAAAATACTCGCTCACCTACTTGGGAGATACTGGTGATGGCAAAAGCTCACAGCTTAGAATTAGTGGAAATAATAGGGAGGCTATCTTTGGGACAACACAAGAAAATAGCTTCCTAGTACTTGCAGGGCCTAAAGACAAACCGGTCATTGCCATGGGAGATGCTGGCTATGGCGGAAGCTTGGTTACCTTTAATCGCTATGGAGATCCGCTGGTATCTATCAGTGTAACTGACGAAGGCCAGCATGGTGGTATCTGGGTACACGACCGATACGGTGAGAGCGCGCAATTCTACGGTCATGATCGTGACTAACAGGCTTTTCATCTATTGAAATCAGCCCTCAGGCTACGAGGGATCGCAAAGGCGCCCCTGGGTTTGTCGGAGGCGCCTTGTGACGATATCCATCGGGTCTTTACCCAGCCACGCTCTTGGCAGGAGCCATCGGGGCTGAAGTTGGCGGTTGGGATGCACCTAATCTTAAGGCTCGAGTTGAGTTGACAATGGCAATCAAGGCAACGCCCACATCGGCGAAGATGGCCATCCACATCGAGGCCAGGCCAAAGGCTCCTAGGGCGATAACCACTCCCTTGGCGGCAAGGGCAAAGACGATGTTTTGGACAACGATTTTCCGGGTTCCCCGGGCCACCTCGATGGCAGTGGCTAGCCTACTGGGGCGATCGTCCATAATCACTGCGTCGGCGGCTTCGATGGCAGCATCGGAACCGAGACCACCCATGGCCACACCCACATCGGCCCGAGTGAGAACCGGTGCATCGTTGATGCCATCGCCTACGAAGGCTAACTTGCCCCGACGGGAAGGACGAGCTAGAAGCTCCTCCACCCTGGCCACCTTGTCCTCGGGCAACAGTTGGCTCTGAACTTCATCGATACCCACTTGAGCAGCCACCTGTCGGGCTACTCCCTGGTTGTCTCCGGTGAGCATCACCGTCTGACCTACTCCTGCAGCCTTCAGCTGGGCAACGGCCTCAACAGCATCGGCCTTAATCTGATCGGAAATCTGCAGGTAACCTTTGTACTGGCCGTCCACGGCAACGTAGACCACCGTTCCCCCTTCCGGGACCTGCGGTACATAGAGATCTGCCGCTGCCATCATCCGCCGATTTCCCGCCTGGATCAGACGACCCTGAACCCGGGCTTCGACGCCATGGCCGGCAATCTCCCGGTAGTCTTCCACATCATCGGCGGAAAACTTCCCCCCGGTATGGGTGGCATAGGCGGAGAGGATCGAAGTGGCAATGGGGTGCTTCGAATGGAGTTCCGCCGCCGCAGCCGCGGCCAAGAGTTCCTCGGAGGTCGTTCCCGGTGCCGGGACTATTTCCGTTACTTGGAAGACCCCGTGGGTCAAGGTTCCCGTCTTATCGAAGACAACGGTATCAAGATCCGCGAGGGCCTCTAGGAAGTTCGCACCCTTCACCAGGATGCCCCGCTTTGATGCTGCTCCAATTCCTCCGAAATACCCCAGGGGTATGGAGACCACCAGAGCACAGGGGCAAGAAATAACCAATAGGATGAGTGCACGATTAATCCACTGGCTCCAGCTGGCTCCTGCAATCACCAAAGGAGGGATGATCGCTAGAGCTGCGGCGGCCGCCACCACCGCCGGGGTATAATACCGAGCAAACTTAGTGATAAACTGCTCCGTCGGTGCCTTCCGGGAAGTGGCGTTTTCCACCAGATCCAAAATCTTCGCCACCGAGGACTGACCAAACTCTTTGGTCACCTCAATGGTTAACAACCCCGTGGTGTTCACCGTTCCTGCCAATACCGATTTACCGGGCTGCACCTTGACCGGTACCGATTCACCGGTTAACGCAGAGGTATCAACGAAGGATTCGCCGGCCAGCACCTCACCATCGAGGGGAATCCTCTCTCCCGGTCTGACCACGATGAGGCTTCCCGGAGACACCTGGGTGGGAGATACCCGGCGAATATCCTCCCCTACCTTGAGGTTGGCATAGTCGGGACGAATATCCATCAGAGACTGAATCGAACGGCGAGAGCGATTCACTGCCATATCCTGGAACAGCTCGCCGACATAGTAGAAGAGCATTACTGCCACAGCCTCCGGCAATTCCCGCAGAGCAATGGCTCCTGCCGTGGCTACAGTCATCAGGAAGTTTTCGTCAAAAACTTTGCCTCGGATAAGATTTCTTGCCGCGGCTCGCAATACATGCTGGCCAGCTAGTCCATAGGCGCTTAAGAAGACCAGGTATTCACCGAGGTGATAGGGGGTTGCCTGCAGCTGCTTCCGCCAAATCAAGCCAATGACAAATAGTACTCCCGATACTACCAAGGGAAGCAGTTGCCGCCAAAGTTGAAAACCATGGGATTCCCCTTGCTTCCCATCGCCCTTGACCGATATGGTCACTCCCTCTTCAATGGAATCGATAATCGCCTGGGCCTTGGCAATTTGGCTTCTGGGAATGATGATGCTCCCAGCTGCGAAGTTTACCCCCGCCCCTTCTCCAAACTCCTCTTTGAAGCAAGCGTCAATCTTCCCAGCACAGTTGGCACAGGTCAATCCCTGCACACCAAAGGTCTCCAGCTGATCTACGGCGGGGCTAGTTAACTTTGCCATCCTCTGTCCCCTACCTTTCCTCGGCGAAGTGGGCTTGGGCTTCTCGAATCAAATTGACTATATGATCGTCATCGAGACTATAGAAAACCTGTTTGCCCTCTCGACGGTATTTGACCAACCGCATTGCCTTGAGTAGCCGTAAATGGTGGGATACCGCCGGCAAACTCATCTCCAACAACTCTGCCATATCACAGGTACACAGTTCTTGATAGGCCAACAGGTAAAGGATCTTAGTCCTGGTCTCATCGGCCAAAACCTTGAATAACTCCGACAAGCCGGCAACTTCCAGCAATTTGCTCTGGAGAAACTCCGCTCTGTCACCACAGGTGGGACAAAACTGATCACAAACATCGCTCCGGTCCCTGCCGCATCCTGACGTCGCCATCGGCATCGCCCCCAGTCTTCCTAATAACGATTAAGCAACCGTTTAATTGTATTTTAGTCGGGAGACGCTGCTTTGTCAACAGTTGCCAGGAGAAAATGGGAATAAAGAAAAGGCAAGCATCGCGGGTCCCATTGGACCTTTCCCGTGATGCTTGCCTAATTCACCATTGGCTTGTTCAGTTATTTGGCAAAAACATGACTGCCAACTCGATAAATTACCGGCTTACTCAACAGCCATTGGTTTGTGATCTTAGTTGGTTCAAAGAAGAACAGCGCTCCCCCAGTGGGATCCCAGCCATTGATGGCATCGATGACTGCCTTATACACACTCATCGAGGCTACAACCCGGTAGTAATAGCCATTGATTACCGGTTCAAACTGACGGGGTTGGAGCAGAACTCCATCTAAGGTGTTAGGAAAATCTGGGCTCTTGATGCGGTTGAGAATCACCGCAGCCACGGCAACCTGTCCGGCATAGGGCTCTGCCCCGGCCTCGGCATAGGTCATTCGAGCCAACTTATTGAGATCCGACACCGAATAACCGGACTTGAGCTGCACCTTAGTTAGCTGCCACTGATTCTTCGTCGGGTTGGGGATAATCAAAGCCATCGTGGAATTCAAATTCCAACTGGGTAGTGAGTTAACGGAAGCGATGGCATTTGCCGATACGCCATAATTGCCGGCGATAGCCTGCAAGGTTTCTCCCCATTTTACCTGGTGAAGGTAGACTGCCTGTCCCGACGACGATGGTGGTGGCGTAGGATTACTTCCTCCACTGCCCTTGATCCGCAGGACTTGTCCAGGATAAATGAGAGTAGAGTTGAGTCCATTTAGCTGCTGAATCTGGACTACCGTGGTACCAAAGCGTTTGGCGATGGCAGATAATGTATCCCCGCTCTTGACTGTGTAAGTACTAGTAGCCGATGAGCCTGAGCCGGGAATCATAAGCCTTTGGCCTACGCTTAGGTGACTTCCCGATAATCCATTAGCAGCCTGAAGGGCACTAACGGAAACCCCGAACTGAGTTGATATCTTCCACAGGGAGTCTCCCGGCTTGACTACGTATGTCTGCCCGCTACCACCGCCACCGCTTCCCCCGGATTGACTAATCACCAGGGTCTGTCCAGGATAGATATTGTTAGTATATAGATTATTGGCGGTGCGCAGTGAAGCCAGGGATATCCCATGCTTCTGGGCAATGAGATACAGACTATCGCCGGGTTTGACTGTGTAGTAGGTAGCAGCCAAAACTAAAGAGGACATCGCCAAGACTAACGATAAGACCAAGATGAACACCGATAATAACGTAAACCTCTTCAGCGTTAATCCCCCTTTACACTCACGTGTATTGGTTGTGATTCAGTTTTTCCGTTGCTGTGGTTTTCTCTCCACTCAACTCCTTTCCGGCCAAGCTATGCCATGCTTGGTTATCATTTTACTCTGAGTACCGAACTTGGAACAACCCCCAAAACCTGGAATTCCCCTGGAAAAGCCTGATACGATGCCTATTTCCGCTCCCGGGAGGTGGTGGATCTGGTAAGGACTAGTCATTGATACCCCTCCGGTAATCCACTATCCTGGATACAGGGGAGTTGGCGATGAATTCAAACAAGAGATGCACTCAGATAAGCACTAGAGCATTCATCCACACCAAAACCAAAAACCGAACCTACATTGACGGCAAGACAGGTACCAACAGTAAAATCCACACCCGCAGCAATTTTACTAGCCCAATTCTCATCTTGCTGCTTACCCTCAGCTTCTGGCTCGGCACTCTGCAAGCAGTGTCCGGGTCAGAAGCTTTATCTCCTACTTGGCTTGAACTAAATCAAATCGACCTATGGGCAACCTCCTATTCTGACAGTCGGGATTACGGAGTTGTCTTATCTGGGACCCTTTCCCAGGATACCCAATTTCAGCTGGAATATGATTCCGGTTGGCCTCATCTTGAGCGGGATTCCGGGAAGAACCAGTGGCGAGAGCTCTTTAAGACTGGGCATCTAGGCATGTCCGATGTCGACAAACAAGCACCGGCCGGTCCCTGGCTTGGCTCCCTCAACGGGCCCCTGGGGTCAGCGGTGGTATCCACCCAGTGGAGTCAGTCCCCTTCACCCCTTTTTGATTACAGTCGACCGGTAAGCGGTATTCATCTGTCGGGCAGCGCCAATCAGATTGGGTTTTCGGGCTTCGCCGGAACCCTTCGCCAGCGGCCACAGGTGGATAGCTTCACGATCAACAGCGGGAAACTCCATTACGGACTAAGGGAAGCTGGCATTATTCCCGGCAGTGAGATGGTACAGATTACCGTCTACGCCGCCTGGGACTTTGACGAAATTGTCGACGTCTTTTACCCCGATTACACCATGGACTACCAACGGGGAACGGTGACTTTGACGGAATCTCCCTTGGCTAGAATCGGAAACAACCCCGCTCGATTGGTGGTGGGGTATGAATACCAGACCCACCAAGGGATCGGGTATCCCATCGCAGGAGGCCGCCTCAGCTTGCAGCAGGGGCCCTACTCCGGGGAACTGGGATATCTCACAGACTCCGATCCCTTGGGCACCAAGCAAGTGGTCTCCCTGGCCGGTGAATGGGTTGAGGCGGGGCACCGGGTTCGCCTGGCAGGGGCAATACCCCTGTCAGAACACAGAAAGAACCCCGATTCTACCGCTTGGTCGGCTCAGGTTAGTACTTGGCTCGATGACTCCTTGCAGATTTCTGGAGAAGTATTTCGATATGGGATCGGCTTTCCTGACTTTGACGGCTCCCTGTACCACCCCGGTGAAGGGGGTTGGGCCATTGACGGGCGCAAGTACTGGGAGGATACGGAGCTTGCCCTTGGGTACACTCTAACCACCGACGACAGCCACAACGAATACCCCGGCAGACTGCAGTCCGATTCCCGCCGGGTGTTGTTGGGGCATCAGCTGACGGAAGGGGTTAGTGTCGCCTTGGGGCAGACCACCACGTCAACCTGGGCTCCCCAGGACCCCACCTACCTAGGAGAAACTACCTTGGATCGGTGGATTACCTTGACCAACGAGGGTATTTGGGGGCAGCGGTTCACCTATGGTTGGGGCCACAAGACCAATACCTTCGTAGCCGATACCGGATACTCTCGGCTCAACACTAGACTTCTTAGCGGCGAGCTCTTCCGGGAACTGGCCCCAGGGCAGCAGCTGTTTGTGGGGGTGCAGCGGGAGGATAGTACCCTACCGGGGCTTGGCACCTTGGTCAACCGCCGAGATTCCCTTCTAGCAGGAGTGACAACGGCCGGGGCTGGATATCAACTGGGGCTTGATGGCAGCATCTATCAGGTGCAAGGAGAGGCTTGGAGGCAGTCGCAGCTGGGAGGAAGTATCACCGCTTCCGGTCAATATCAACCCTGGCCGCAGCTGAATCTCCTTGGGGCCGTTACCTTAGACTGGTTTGGTCAGTGGCATTGGCAGGGGGATCTGGAAGTCGCCTGGCTGATGCAGCCGAATCTGAACACCAAGGTCAATCTCAGTCAGACGCCCTCGGAGCGTCTCCTTCAGCTGCAAGCGGTTTGGTACCCAGCAGCAGAAGGGTCCCAGTACCCGCTGTCCCTCACTCAAGCTGCCGCTACTCTAGGCAGGAAGTGGGGACCCGATGGCCGCTCCCAGCGCTACGGCCTGGAGGCAGAAGTGGAACTAGCAGACCTGGTCGACTTAGCACCCTCCTACCAATGGGAGTACGGCCCTGGAACCTTAGCTACCACCACTTGGGGTGTCGAAGTCCGAAGGGATCTGAATCAGCGAATGCAACTGGCGGCCGGTTATCGGCGTAAGTCAGGGCAGGATGGTCTCGGCGCCTTGCTGGATCAGAGGGTCATCGGACTTAAGGGACGCTATACCATCGCTCCCGGTGCCGCCATCGCCTTGGGGCATTCTTGGGGCCTTGGCTTTACCTCTGAAACCGAGGACAATCCCACCGGTTGGTGGCTGGGAATTGAGATGTAACTTCAAAGAGAAGAGTCTCTATACGAAAGGGGAAGGCTGCGATCCACCATGGATCTGGCCTTCCCCTGTGTTTTCTCTAGCTCTTCAGCTTTTCTTACTCTACTTCGTATCCCGCATCTTCGATGGCCGCTACAACGCTTTCATCATCGACGGCACCGGTGAAGGTTACCGTCACCTGCCCGGCATCGAGATCCACTGCCACAGACTGAACTCCCTCAATTTTACTAACGGCCTGCTTAATTGCGTTGACACAATGCTGACAGCTCATACCCTTGACCAGATAGATCTTTTCCAAGGTCACTGGTGTCGCCTCCTTCTCCCATAGCCCACTCCCGGGTCCAAACTAGTCTAAGTACCGTTTACAGTCAGATTACCCGAAACTTTCCTTGTATATACCCTGCTACGGTATCATGCAAACAGTCTATGAT